>JANMQW010000140.1:0-14341 GCA_031370725.1 Novosphingobium sp. | reverse complement strand
CTCTGTGCGCCGCTGGTGGTGACGCTGACCCCGCTGACCGTGGTGGTGCTCCCCCCCGCATCGGTGGTGAGCGATGTCAGCGCCACGGTGTTGCCGACCGCGCCGTTGAAGATGGTGGCGCCGGTGGTATTGAGGGTCAGCGCGAACGCGCCGTCGATGCTTGAGCCGATGGTCAGCGCAGCGGCGCCCGTGCTGGTCAGCGTGGCGTCCGCGCCCAGGTTGATCGCATCGTTGTAGGTTTGTGCACCGGTGGTGTTCACCGGGCCACCCGCGAGCGTGGTGGTGCCGCCGACGTTGGTGCTCAGCGAGGCCAAAGCTGCGCTTGCACCGATCGCGCCGCCGAAGGTGGTGGTGCCAGAGGTGTTAACTGCCAACGTAAACAGACCGTCGATCGCGGCAAAGGCCATGTCGCCTCCGCCAGTGCTCGCCACCACGGTATTGGCGCCCAGAGTAATCGCGTCGTTGTAGGATTGCACCCCGGAGGTGGTCACCGCACCGCCGTTGATCGCGGTGGTCCCGCCGGCATCGGTGGTCAGCGAGGTGAGCGCCGTGGTGCCGCCGACTGCGCCTGCGAACGTCGTTGTGCCGCCGGTGTTGAGCGTCAGCGCATGCGCGCCGTTCACGGTCGAGCCCAGCGTGATGTTGCCGCCGCCGGTGCTTGCTAGGGTAAGGTCGCCGCCCAGTGTGATCGGACCGCCCGAGATGGCGATCGCAGCGCCCGCAGTGTGGGCGACCGGGCTAGTGCCGCCCAGCGTGATTGCCGTGCCGCTGACGGTGTAATTGCCTGCGGCAGTAACCGGCCCGGCAACCGTTGCCGCATTGGCCGACGCCACCGTGATCGAGCCGCTTGCGGTCAGCGATCCGGCGCTTGAAATTGCGGCATCGTTCGCCGGGGTCACGATGTTGCCGGTGCTCGTTGTCGCCAGCACGACTGCGCCATTCGTACCGGTCGCGGTCAGCCTGGTGCCCGCGCCGACGTTGAGCAGCGCGCCCATAACCAGCGCGTCGCTCGCGCCGACCAACGCGACGTTCGCGCCGGTGATCGTGGCGGTGCCCGACCCACTGGTATCGCTGACGTCGATCAGCGCGGCGACCGGCGAACCGGCGGTGATCGTCACGGTCAGCGGACTGCCGATCCCCGCCGAGAAACTGGCGTCGGTTGCCGCCACCAGTGCGACGTCGCCGGTGGCAGACAGGACGGCCGGGTTGGTTGCAGAGCGGGCCACGCCGATCTGCGGTGCGGCGAGAAGGAGTGTCCCGATCCGGCCCGTGGGCGCAGACCCTTGAGGCGCTGTGGTGGTCAGCGTGCCGCCGATGGTGATCGACCCGCTGCCGCCGGACAGGGTGAACGCCCCACCCTCGGCCCCGCCGCCGGTTGCGAGGAACGCCGTGGGGTCGGTGTCCAGCGTCGTCAGCACCAGCCCGCCGGTGTTGAAGCTGCCGGTCGGGCCGACGAGAATGCCGTTGGGGTTGCTCAGCCAGACGACGATGTTCGACTGTCCGGTGACTGCACCGTTGATGACCGAATTGTTGCCCGGCGCGAGCACCGTCACCCGATTGAGGACCGCGTACTGGTTGGTCGTATTGGTGGTCAGATAATTGACCGTGTTGCCCGCATCGACGTTGTACGAATTGAAATTGATCACCCGGTTCTGGTTGCCCAGGTCGATCTGGAGATCGTTGAGGTTGGTGGTGATCGTCGCCCCACCATTGGCATTCACGACGGGTAGGGATTGCGCGAACGCGGGCGATCCCAGCGCGCCCGCGAACAGCGTGGTAGCCAGCGCGGTGCCTAGCTGGAGAACGCGCGTGCGGCGGATCCGGCGGGTGCGGGCGATCATGGCAACAATCCTTCGCGATACGACATCAGTGGCGACCCCCGAAGGGCACGAGTTGCGCGGTGAGGGAGATGAGCAGACGATCCTTGGGTACCTTGGCGGTGGCCCCGGTCAGCAGGGGAGGGTCGAGCGGGTGGGCGTACGTCACGTCGAGCCGTGCGATCCCCGACAGGGTGAGGCGCACCCCGCCGCCATAACTGGCGATCTTGCGGTCCCTCTCGGTGCTGCCGGTGTCGAGGTTGAACAGCCGGACATGGTCGTAGAATCCGAACACCTGCATCGCTACGCGCGGCCCCGTGGGCAGGTTGACGCGGACTTCGCCAGTCAGGCCATAGGCTTTGTCGCCGGTGTTGGCGCCCGGATCATAGCCGCGCCCCACGGTCAGGTTGCCGATCGAGAACTCGTCGTAATTGAGCAGCGGCTGGTTGGTCCACTGACCGCGCCCCGATCCGAACAGCTCGAAGATCGGGCCGATGCCGATCTTGCCATCCAGCTGACCGCGGATCACCCACGCCCTGGCATCGCCTTCGAACCGCGAAGGAGCGTAGCCGTCCTTGGTAATCACCCCGGTCTTGGTGGTGTTGAAGACATCGATGCCCTTGCGGAATTCGGCGAAGCCGCTGAGCGCGGTCGCCTCGGTCCCGTCGCGGTGCAGCCGCCGCGAATTGCCGGCCAGACGCAGGTAGATCGTGCTGATCCGGTCGAGGTTGAGCGCGGCGCTCCCTCCGGCGCCGCCCAGATCGGTGCGTTGGTCGATCCTTTCGAACCCGACGCCCAGATAATAGTTGTCGTTTACGCTGCGCAGCAGCGGTTGGGTCAGCTCGGTGTTGAGGATCCAGGATTTGGTGCGCAGATCGAGCGAGGGCAGGGTCGGGCGCGAATCGGCGTAGGTCGCGCGCAACGCCAGCGAGGTGCCGCTCTGGTCGATCAGCATCTCGTGCCCTACCTGGACGATCTTCTGCTCGTCGAAATCGACCGTGGTCGAACCTGCAAGGTAAGTCAGGTCGCCCAGCCCGGTCAGCCCGTAAAGCTCGGCGCGGGCATAAACCGTCTCGCGCCCAAGCTGCCTGGAGTTGTAGTTCTGGGCGTTCACCACCAGCCCGTAAGGGTGGTAATCGACGGTCAGCTCGCCGATCACCTCGCCCGGCGCGCCGCCCGCGGGCTGGAGCGAAAGCCGCACATCGAGCCCGGGGATGTCGTCGGCCAGCAGCAGCAGCCGCTCGGCCTGAGCCTCGTTGAGCGGGTCGTACGACTGGAGCGCGGCGATCCGCTGCTCGATCAGGCCTTCGTACGGCCCGGCATTGCCGCGCACCCGCGTCTCGACGATGTGCGCGGTGACCACTTCGAGTTGGAGCGGGCCGCCATCGAGCCGCTGTGCCGGGATCTGGACGGTGGCGACATAGCGCGCGGCGCGCAGTGCGGCGTTGGCGGCGTCGCGGATATCGCACACCACTCGCACCGGCTGCTCGCCTGCGGGGGCCCTAACCGTCGCCAGGATCGGCAGTAACTCCGGGGCGATCGGCTTGCCGCCAGATCCTCCGAACTGGATCGAGGGGATCGTGGTGCGCAGATCGCTGGTGTCGAGCGGGCAGGGTCCGCGGGCAAAGGCATTGCTTGAATCGACCGAGACCTTGCCCGGTTCGGCTTCGCGCGGCGGCGGGACGGGGTTGACCTCTTCGCGAGTCGGGGCCGAGGCTGGACCTGCCGATTGGGCTTGCGCGGTTGCCGCGAAGCCGAATGCCGAAACCAGAAATACGGCTTTGCGCCAGTCGACCGTCATCGAATCCCCCATCGCGCCGCCCGGCGTGTGTGTGTCGAAGTCGGTGCGTGCAATGCCTGCGTGGCAAGCACGACCGGCAACCCTGGATTATGTTCTGATTGGCTGCCTGAGTGGAACCTGGGGGGGCCGCTGTCAACCGCGCGTTAACCCGCAGGTTGCGCACTTGAGACTGCTATATTTTTGTTCTTGCGAGAAACTCTGCCCAGGGGCGCGACTCTGGCCGGTCGCTGGCCTGCGGATCCCACTGCTGGGCCAGCAGCGTGCGCGCTTCCGCCTCGCCCAGTCCTGCGATTTCGAGGTGAAACCGATAGAAGAACGCCGAAACTCGGTAGTTCATGATGCAGTGGACGTGGACCGGCGCCGCGCTCGCGCCATTCAGCGCGGCGAGAAAGGCGGCGTAGTGCTCGTCGTTGGGCGCATCGAACGGCACCGGGATATGGGTATAGCCGATCCCGCGCACCGCCAGCTTGCCCGCCTCGTCCGCCAAGGCTTCGGGATGACTGTCGAGCGCGAGGTTGACCACGTGGCCCACTCCCATCGCGGCGAGCGTATCGAGATCCTCGTCGCGCAGGCGGCCCGAGGTGGTGGTGCGTGGATTGAGCCGCTGGAAGGCGCGGATGTCGGTGGGGTCGGCGGGCATCGAGCTACCCACTCACCGCCTTGCGATCCCCGCGCGTCACGATCTCGCGCCACAACCCCTTGCCGCCCAGCTTGGCGGTCCGCTCCCCCAAGTCGCGCGCCCACAGGGCATCGTTGCCGAATTCGCTGCGCCAGCCCATCAGGCGGCGGGTGTAATGATTGAGCGGGTATTCGATCGTGAACCCGATCGCGCCGTGGACGCGATGGAGGATCGGCACCGCCACCTCGATCGCGCGGTTGGTGCGCAGCTTGGCGGCGGCGATCTCGAACCCGGCATCTCCGGCATCGAATGCCTGCGCGGCGGCCTGCCCGGCTGCGCCGACCGCGGCGATTTCGGAACTGGCCTCGGCCAGCGCCTGCTGGACCGCCTGAAACTTGGCCAGCGGCTTGCCGAACTGGACGCGGGTGTTGACGTGATCGATGGCTAGCGTGAAGCCTGCCTCGAGCGCGCCTGCGGCCTGGGCGACGCGGATGAAGGCCCCCTTGGCGCGCAGATCGGCGTTGGAAGCGAAGACTGCGCTTGGCTCGCCGGTGAAGTGCACTTTGTCGCGCGGGTTTCCGTCGGGCGAGGTACCGTGGGTCAGGGTGAGCGCGGTTTGCGGGTAGAGACGCAGGCCGCCGTCCCCCGAAGCGAGCACCGCCGCGCAATCGCGCCCGAAGCTGGCATAATCGCGGTCGAGCAGGGCAATCGCGCCTTCAGGGGCCTCGATCCCCGCCTCGGCGAGCAGCTTGTGCGCCACGATTGTCTCGCCCAGCGGCGCGGCCAGCGCATGGCTTCCGGCAAGCCGCAGCACCGCAAACAGATCGCCCCAGTCGCCGCCGAAACCGCCTTTGTCTTCGGGCACGAGCAGCGTGGCGAACCCCGCTTCGGCGAGCCGCGGCCAGGCAGTGGCGCAGTCGGTTCCAGCCAGTTCGGCAAACAGGCCATCGGCCATGTCGGTCAAAAGCGTGCGGTTCTCGCTCATTACCACGTTCTCGTCATCTTAGGCCCAAGCCGCGCGCGATGATCCCGCGCAGCACTTCAGGCGTTCCGCCGCGCAGCGAATAGCTGGGCGATTGCACCAGGATAAAGCGCAGCAGCCGCGCAATGCGGGAGTCGTCGGCCAGATCGACGTCCTCGACCACCGCCTGGACCAGCCGCGGCATCGCCTGTTCATAGGCGTTGCCCAGATCCTTGACGATTGCCGCCTCGACCATCGGGTCTTCGCCCGCGGCGAGCTTGGCGGCGGTGGCCAGGCTCATCTGGCGCAACGTCCACAAGTCGGCGGTTAGTCGCCCGATAAGTTCTGCGACTGCCGGTTCGGGGGCCGGGCCGGCATGGTCGATCAAGGCTTCGAGCAGCATGTGGCTCGACAGGTACCGCTCCGGCCCGGCGCGCTCGAGCGCGAGTTCGGCGGTGACCTGCGTCCAGCCCTTGCCCTCTTCGCCGACCAGCGCGTCCAGCGGCACCAGCACATCTTCAAAGAAGATTTCGTTGAAATGGTGCTGCCCGGTCATGTCGATGATCGGGCGGACGGTGACCCCGGGCAAGTCGAGGTCGATCATCAGTTGCGACAGCCCGGTCTGGCGCTCGCTGCCCGCCTCTGTGCGCAGCAGCGTGAGCGCCGCCTGGCTCTTGTGCGCGCCGCTGGTCCACACTTTCTGGCCGTTGACCCGCCAGCCCTCGGGGGTCTTTTCGGCAAATGTCCGCACGCTGGCCAGGTCGGACCCGGCACCCGGCTCGGACAGGCCGATGCAAGCGTAAATCTCGCCCCGTGCCATGCCCGGCAAGTACTTCTGCTTGATTCGCTCGGTGCCATACCTGACCAGCAGCGGCCCGGTCTGGCGGTCGGCAATCCAGTGCAGCCCTGAAGGCGCGCCGTTTGCCAGCAATTCCTCGGTCACCACATAGCGTTCGAGCGGGTGGCGTTCGTGGCCGCCGTATTCTTTCGGCCAAGTCATCCCCAGGAACCCGGCAGCGCCCAGTGCGCGCGAAAACTCCGCGTCGAAGCTGAACCAGCAGTTGGCGCGCTGTTCGGGGGTCCAGCGGTGTTCGTGCGCCGCCACCAGCGCGCGGATTTCTTCGCGCAAGGCGGTGACGTTTCCAGGCGGGGCGAATTCACGCAGGCTGAAGATTTGCATCGCGGCTTTCCCTATGGCAGCGGCGCGGCATCCGCAACGCCAGAGGTGAGTGTCATGACCCCGTTTCTCGAAGTCGAACGCCACGGCCGGATCGCAATCCTGCGGATGGACCGCGCCGACAGCCTCAACGCCATCGGCACGCTCGAAGATTGCGACAACATCGTCGCCACGCTCGAGGAGCTATCGCACGACCGCACCGTCCACGCCGCGATCCTCACCGGCAAGGGCCGCGCGTTCTGTTCGGGCGGAAACATCAAGGGGATCAAGGAACGCAAGGGGATCGGCCCGCTCGACCAGCCCGATTCGACCCGCTGGAACTATCGCCGCGGGGTCCAGCGCACCACCCGCGCGCTGCTCGATTGCGAAATCCCGCTGATCGCCGCGATCAACGGCCACGCGATCGGGCTTGGGCTCGATCTGGCCTGCCTGTGCGACATTCGTATTGCCGCCAAAAGCGCCAAGATGGCAGCCAGCTTTATCAAGGTCGGGATCGTCCCCGGCGACGGCGGGGCGTGGACGCTCCAGCAGATCGTCGGCTATTCAAAGGCGGCCGAGCTGTTCCTCACAGGCGAGACCTTTACCGCCGACGAGGCGCTGCGGATCGGCCTCGTCAGCCAGGTCGCCGAGGACGACGCGCTGATGGATGCCGCGCTGGCACTGGCGGGCAAGATCGCCGCCAACCCGGTCCGCGCGCTGCGCCTGACCAAGCGCCTGCTGCGAGAGGGGCAAAAGGGCGATTCGGACCAGGTGCTGGAACTCAGCGCCGCGTTCCAGGCGATCGTCCACGAGACCCGGGACCACGTCGAGGCGGTGACCGCGATCCTGGAGAAACGCTCGCCCAGTTTCACGGGCGATTGAATCGCCTGCCTGCGGGAACCTCCGCATCCTTTAACGGCTATCCCCGCATGACCCTCAAAATCGCTTCCCATATTCGCTACAATTTCCCCGAGCCGACCGATTTCCTGCTCCAGATCGAACCCGCGATCATTCCCGAACAGCGCGTCGATGGGTGGTTCTCGTGCACCCCGACCGAACACTTTTCGCGCGTCGCGGCGCAGGACGGCATCGGCGAGCGGATCTGGCTGCGTCACCAGGGCGAGTT
Organism: Novosphingobium sp.; assembly: GCA_031370725.1. Classification (GTDB taxonomy): domain Bacteria; phylum Pseudomonadota; class Alphaproteobacteria; order Sphingomonadales; family Sphingomonadaceae; genus Novosphingobium. Next base: position 6,861 of record JANMQW010000140.1, on the reverse strand, counting down.
CGAGGCGTGGTACAACGCCGAAGTTCAGGTCGATCGCCTGCTCGCCCCGATCGAGACGCTCGCCGCGGTGCCGACGCACCTTTTGCCGGGTGAGACTGTGCAGTACCTGATGGATTCGCGCTATTGCCCCGCCGATCGCTTTCAGTCGTTCGTCGGAGCTGAGTTCGGCGGGTTGGGCGGCGGGGCGCTGGTGCTGGCAATGCGCGACTGGATCTCGTCGCACTTCACCTATGACCAGGCCTCCACCTCGATCACCACCGCGCTCGATACCTTCGTCGAGCGGCGCGGGGTGTGCCGCGATTACGCGCATGTGCTGATTACATTCGCCCGCGCCGCGGCAATCCCGGCACGGTTCGCCAGCGTCTATGCCCCGCGCGTGTTCCCGCAGGATTTCCATGCGGTGGCGGAGGTCTTTCTGGCCGACCCCAGCCACGGCGATCCGAATGCCGGGGCGTGGCACATGGTCGATGCTACCGGCATGGCCGCTCCCGCCGAGATCGCCAAGATCGGCATCGGCCGCGACGCTGCCGACGTCAGTTTTCTGACGAGCTACGGTTATGCGGAATTTCTCGACAAGAGCATCGAGGTGACGGGAAGCTAGATCGACCACTCCACCACTCGCCGCATCCGCTTGTACGACCCTAGCCGTCTGAGTAGCGCATCGCTCGTCCGCAGCGTCGCCTTGGCCTTGAGTTTGCGCCACCCCGGTACCGTATCCAGCCGCGCCGGGACTGCCGCAGCGCGGGCGGGCGCGAACAGCGTCTGATCGAACGCGGCGACCAGCGCCGGGTCGCGCCCGATTGCAAGGAAATCGCTGTTGGTGCGCCAGCTCGCCAGGTTGAAGTTGACCGAGCCGAACAGTACTGTCTCGCCATCGACCAGCGCGGCCTTGGCGTGGGTCATTGCGGGCAGCAGCGCGAGACGGGGCGCGTTGGCGCCGCTCGCCGCCGCGAACAGGAAATCGCGCAGCAGCGGCTTGTTGTTGGCATCGGGGGTGTAGATCGTCACCGCGCAGCCCCTTGCTGCGGCCTGCGCCAGCGCGTCGGTGAACGGCAGCGTGGGATAGGCGCCGATCATTTCCACGCTGTGCCGCGCGTTGGCGAACAGCTCCATCACCGGGTGCAGCGCCGCCTCGTTGCCGATGCCGACGAGCGAGATCAGCTCAAGCCCGTCGCAATGTGCTGTCGCCACCTGGGGAGCGCCACCACGATCTGCGGCGAAGGCTTGTGCGAGAAACTCGGCCGCCTCGGCGTCGGCGATGCGGACCATGCAATCGTGCCAGGCAAAGTTGTGATCGGAAAAGTTGATCCCGCCCAGGTACGCAACGTCATCCGCCACCACCAGCTTCTTGTGGTTGCGCAAGGGGAAGTGGAGCGGGTTGCGCCCGACCAGGTTGGTGATCGCCACATCGACCCCGGCGGCGGCAACGCGGCTAAGCAGCGCGCGCGTTGCCTTCGCCTCGGCGCGCAGCTCGGCGGGTTGCGTGGGCAGGGTGGGTAACAGCGTGTCGTTGGTGACGTGGAATGAATAGGCATCGACCAGCAGGCGGCGTTCGGGCGCGACCGCGGCGATAAGCGCGTTGGCGAGCCCAGCCCCCGCCGCGTCGCCCTCGAACGTCATCGCCTGGGCCAGCACCCGCGACTTTGCCGCAGCGATGTCTTGCGCGGCCCGCGACCAGAACGCCTGCGCGCCGACCAGCAGCTCGAACCGCGTCGGGTTCAACCCAGCCCCTTCATCAGATCCATCCGCGAGGCATCGCCCACCGAGCTGCCGCCATCGACGTCGATGATCGTGCCGGTGACATAAGCCGCCGCGTCCGAGCACAGCCACACCGCCGCTTCGGCAACCTCGCCGATTTCGCCCCAGCGTTTGGCGGGAATGCGGGCGAATTGCTTGTCGGTGTCGCCGCGCGCGGGTGCCAGCCGGGCCATGCCTTCGGTTCCGGCGATCGGGCCGGGGGAGATGCCGTTGACCCGCACATCGGGGCCCCACTCGATCGCCAGCACGCGGATCAGCTGGTTGATCCCCGCCTTGGCCGCGCAGGCATGCGCCTGGAGCGCGATGGCGTTGACCGCCTGCCCGGCGGTGATCGCAATAAGCGAGGCGGGGGTATTGAGCAGATCGTGACAGCCGCGGAATACGTTGAAGGTGCCGATCAGGTCGATGTCGATCACTGCCTTGAAGGCGTTTGCGCTCATCCCCAGTACCGGGGCGAGGAAGTTGCCCGCCGCGCCCGAGATGACGATATCCATCGCGCCAAGCTCGTGGTGGACCCGTTCCATCGCCGCACGGGTCGCGCCATAATCGCGAACGTCGGCAGTCAGTGCCAAGGCTCCGATGCCTTCAGCGGCAGCCTGCGCCTTTTCAGGATTGCGCCCCAGGATCGCGACTTTCGCTCCGAGCTCTGCCAGCCGCGCGGCGATCCCCAGGTTGATCCCCGAGGTGCCTCCGGCAATGAAAGCCACTTTGCCCTCGAACAGGTTTTCGCGGAATGGACTGGTCATTGGAAATCTTTCCTTTTTTTATCCTCTCCAAGGCAAGTCGATGGGGAGGTTCTAGTTCAACGCGGCGCCATTCTTATCGCGCCGTCCAGACGGATCGCCTGTCCATTGAAATAGCCGTTTCGCACCATTTCCAGCACAAGCGAGGCGAATTCTTCGGGATGGCCCAGCCGTTTGGGGAACGGCACGCTCGCCGCCAGGCTTTCCAGCACGTTCTGCTTGGCCCCCAGCATGAGCGGGGTGGCAAAGATGCCGGGCATGATCGAATTGACCCTGATCCCCACGTCCATCAGGTCGCGCGCCAGCGGCAGGACCAGCCCGTTGACCCCGGCCTTGGCCGAGCCGTAAGTGACCTGGCCGATCTGCGCGTCCTGCGCGGCGACCGAGGCGGTAAGGGTGATAACCCCGCGCTCGCCATCTTCGGTCACTGGGTCGAGCCCGGCCATGCCTTCAGCGGAAAGCGAGGCGATGCGATAGCTGGCAACAAGGATCCCGTTGATCCCGTACTGGTAATCTTCGGTCGACAGCCGCTTGAGCCGCCCCAGTTCCTTGTCGAACGCCAAGGTTTTGCCGCGGCGGCTGGTCATTGCGCAGTGGACCGTGATTCGCTCCTGCCCGTGGAGGCCACGCGCCTTGGCGAACCCGGCGACGACAGATTCCTCACTGGTGATATCGACGTTGCAGAACAAGCCGCCGACTTCCCTCGCGACGGCCTCGCCCGCCTCGGCATTGACATCGAACACCGCGACTTTGGCGCCCGCGGCCGCCAGCGCCATGGCGCTAGCCTTGCCCAGTCCCGATGCACCGCCGGTAACTACCGCGGCGGTTGTCGAATCGATCAGCATTGCGTTCTCCCTTTAACCGGGCAATTAAACACCCGACTGTCGCGTCACAAGGAGCCTTCTACATGACCGCCACCCAATCTTGGGCAGCCACCGCGCCCGAATCGGGCCTCGCGCCGCTGAGCATCGACCGCCGCGATCTGCGCGACGAGGATGTGGCGATCGATATCGCCTTTTGCGGCGTTTGCCATTCGGATCTTCATGCTGCGCGCAACGATTGGGGGCGGACGACCTATCCGTTCGTACCCGGCCACGAGATCGTCGGCACGGTGCGCGAAGTGGGCGCGGGGGTGACCAAGTTCCGCCCCGGCGACCGCGTCGCCATCGGCACCGTCGTCGACAGTTGCCGCAAGTGCGACGCCTGCGAGGACGACGAGGAGCAATACTGCCGTGAAGGCGTGACCGGCACCTATAACGCCAAGGACCGGATCGACGGCACCACCACCTACGGCGGTTATTCCACCAGCATCGTCGTCGCCGAACCGTATGTGCTGCGCGTGCCCGACGGGCTCGACATGGCGCGCACCGCGCCGCTGCTGTGCGCCGGGATCACCACCTATTCGCCGCTTAAGAACTGGAATATCGGGCCGGGCAGCAAAGTCGGGGTAATCGGGCTGGGCGGGCTCGGCCACATGGGGGTCAAGTTTGCCAAGGCGTTGGGTGCCGAAGTCACGATCATCACCACATCGCCCGAAAAGGGTGCCGATGCGCAAAAGCTGGGCGCGGACCACGTTCTGGTCTCGACCGACAAGGCGGCGATGAAGTCGGCCACGCGCAGCTTCGATTTCCTGCTCGACACGATCCCCGTCGCGCACGAATTGACGCCTTACCTGCTGCTGCTCGATCGCCAGGGCACGCTGTGCATCGTCGGCGCAATCGACATGCTTCCCAGCTTCCACTCGGGGCTGCTGCTCCAGGGCCAGAAGGCGGTCGCCGGATCGGGGGTCGGCGGGATCGCCCAGACCCAGGAAATGCTAGACCTGTGCGCCGCCAGGGGCATCCTCGCCGAATGCGAGATCATCGCGATGGGCGACATCAACGCAGCGTTCGAGCGGATGGAAAAGGCGGACGTCAAGTACCGCTTCGTGATCGACATGGCGACGCTTTAAGCTGTTTTAAAGCGACTGCCCGTCGTCCACCACCATCTCCGCGCCTGTGACATGTGCCGCCAGGTCGCTGGCGAAGAACAGCAGCGGGACGTCCATCGCCTCCATTGGGGTCAGCGCGCGGCGGGGGAAGCTTTTCATCAGCCACTCGCCGCCCTTGTTGCCTTCGTCGAACAGTTCGCCGGTCATCTCGGTCTGGATATAGCCCGGCAGGATCGTGTTCACGCAGATGCCCTTGCGCGCCCATTCCTTGGCCAGCAGGCGGCTCATGTGGAGCACCCCCGCTTTGCTCGCGGCATAGGCGGTCATCGCCGCGTAGGGCTTTTTGGCGGTGATCGAACTGACGATCACCACCCGGCCTCGGCCTGCCTTGTCCGCCGCGATCAGCCGCCGCGCGCCCTCGCGCACGGTCTTGAACACACCCGTCAGGTTGATGCCGACGATCTGCTCGAACGAATCGGCGGGAAGGTCGAGTGCCAGCTTGTCGTCCGAGACCCCGGCATTGGCGATGATCGTATCGACCGTGCCGAACGCGGCTTCGGCGGCGGTATAGGCGGCAACGGTTGCGTCCTCATCGGTCACGTCTAGCGCGACTGCCAGCGCCTCGCCGCCGCCCGCACGAATTTCTGCGGCGACGGTTTCGAGCCGATTGGTCCGCCGTGCTGCCAGCACCACTTTGGCTCCTGCCGCGGCGAGCAGTCGCGACCAGTGCTCGCCAAACCCCGACGACGCGCCGGTGACCAGCGCGACGCGCCCGGTCAGGTTGAACTGCGGCAAGGCGATCTCGCTCATGGCTGGCTCGCTCCGAAATTGCGCGTCATGCCCTTGCGCAACCGCCCCGGCATCCACCGTGCCGCAAACGCCACGCGCCGCGCGGTCTTGCCTATCAGATGGTGCAGCCTGGGCGAGGTCACCGCATCCCACGCGGTATCGGCGACCACCTCGACGGGGGTGAACTCCAGCCCTGCCTCGACCACCGATTCGCGCATCGACTGGTTGGTTCCGACGTGCGCGGGCGGGACGAGCAGCGGGGTGTCGATGAACCCGGGCATCAGATCGCGGACCCGGATGCCGTCGCCCGACCATTCGATATCGAGTGCCTCGGTGAAGCCCCTGACGGCAAACTTGGTTGCCGCATAAACCGCCAACCCTGCCGCCCCATAAAGCGCCGCGGCGCTGGCGGTGTTGAGCAGGCATGATCCGGGTGTGGCCTTGAGCAGCGGGTAGGCCGCCTGCGCGCCATGCACGACCCCGCGAAAGTTGACGTCAATCAGCTGGTCGATGGCGTTTTGCTGGTTTTCGGCGAATGGCCCGCCGTGCGCCACCCCGGCGTTGTTGAACAGCACGTCGAGCCGCCCGCCGCTGGCCTCGGCAAAAGCCGCCAGTGCTGTATCCCACGCGGCCCGATCGCGCACGTCGAGCCGGGTGGTCCAGCTTGCGCCATTGGGCAGCAGCGCGGCGGTTTCGGCCAGTCCCGCCTCGTTGATGTCGGCCAGCCCGACCAGCCAGCCTTCGCGCGCAAACCGCTGCGCGACCGCGCGCCCGATCCCGCTGCCCCCGCCGGTGATGAAGATTGCCTTGCGCATTGCTGTGCCCTCCCGTTGTGGAGCGTCACTAGCGCGGCGCGGGTGGCCAAGCCAACCCCCTCCCGCATGCGGGAGGGGAGCGAGACTTGGCAGCCTGCTGCCTAGTCGCAGTGGGGTGGGCCTGCGGCCCAAACCGACCTTTGGCCGCCAGCCCACCCCTGACCCCTCCCGCATGCGGCAGGGGAAAAGAGCCTACTTTGCGGCTCCAGTGCCCAAGCCGCTGACATACCGCGCGCCATCGACGATTTGCGCGGTCGATCCCTTGACCGTCTCTCCGATCGGCTCCGCCCGTCCGCCCAGGCAGGTGGCGAGGAAGTTCTCGGCCACCGCGTTGAACGCGATGTTGTTGGCGGGCTTGGCGAAGCCGTGGCCTTCGTCGGGGAACAGCACATACGTGACCGGGATGTTCTTGGCCTTCATCGCCGCGACGATCTGGTCGCTTTCGGCCTTGTTGACCCGCGGATCGTTCGCGCCCTGGCCGATCAGCAGCGGGCGCACGATCTTGTCTGCGCTATACAGCGGCGAGACCGATTTGAGCAGCGCCAGACCCTCGGGTGTACCGGGGTTGCCCATCCGTTCGTGGAACTGCTTGACGATCGGCTCCCAGTACGGAGGGATCGTCTTGAGCAGCGTTTCCAGGTTCGATGGGCCAACAATATCCACCCCGCAGGCAAATGCGGTGGGGGTGAAGGCCAGCCCCGCCAGCGTGGCATAGCCGCCATAGCTGCCGCCCATGATCGCGATCTTGTCGGGCTGCGAGATCCCCGCCTTCACCGCCCATTGCGCGACGTCGATCAGATCGTCGTGCATGGCCTTGCCCCACTGC
>JANMQW010000120.1:0-3361 GCA_031370725.1 Novosphingobium sp. | reverse complement strand
GTTCAACCGGCGCGGCTGGTTCAACAACGAAAAGCAATATTATTCCGCCGACCGGAGCGAGAATGCGCGCGTCGAAGGCGGCAACCTGATCATCGAGGCGCGTGCGGACGGAGGAGCCATCGCCAGCCGTCCCGACTATGGCGGGCAGAAATACAGCTCGGCGCGAATGATGACCCGCGGGCTCGCCGCGTGGCGCTACGGTGCGGTCGAGGTCCGCGCGAAACTGCCGTGCGGGGTCGGCACCTGGCCCGGCATCTGGATGCTGCCGGCCGATGCCAAGGCGAAATGGCCCGACGGCGGCGAAATCGATATCATGGAACACGTCGGTGCCGACCCCGGCAAGGTCCATTTCTCGACCCATACCAAGGCCGAAAATTTTGTAACGCACACCGAAAATACGGCGATGGCGTCAGTCAAGGACGCGTGCGGCGCAATGCACCGCTACCAGTTGCGCTGGACCCCGACGCTGATCGTCATGGGGGTCGACGACCGCCGCGTGTTCGCGCTCAAGAAACCTGGGCCCAACCGTGATCGCTGGCCGTTCGACGCGCCCTTCTACCTGCTGCTCAACATCGCGATTGGCGGTGACTGGGGCGGGATCAAGGGGATCGAGCCAGCGGCTTTCCCGGCTCGGATGGAAATCGATTACGTGCGCGTCTATCAGCCCGCCAAGGGGTGATTTCGATGAGTGACGCGCGCAAGGTTACAATCCGCGACGTCGCCGCTTCGGCCGGCGTATCGTACCAGACCGTCAGCCGCGTCCTCAACAAGAGCCCCAACGTCAGCCCAGCCGCGCTCGAGCGGGTCGAGGCTGCGGTTCGCCAGCTCGGCTATTCGCCCAGCATCGCTGCGCGGCGGATGGGGGGATCGAAATCGTTTCTCCTCCTCGCGCTCAACGACCGCGACCGCACGATCGAGACGTGGCGGCTGCGCGAGGGCACCGACTGGGTCGACCAGATGCTGCTCGGCGGGATGCTGACCTGCGCCGAGTATGGCTATCGGATGATCTTCGAGCTGGTAGACACTCACGGCGACAATATCGCGCGCGAGCTGGGTAGCGCGCTTGCCGCACTTCGTCCCGACGGCGTGATACTGACCCCGCCGCACAGCGACAACGCTACCATGGTCGAGATCCTCGCGGCGGCCGGGATCCGCTGTGCGCGGATCGGTGGGTATGCCGATCTTGGCGGCACAATCGTCCGCATGGACGACCGCCGCGCCTCGGCCGAAGCGGTCGAGCATCTCGCCGCGCTCGGCCACCGCCGCATCGGCTTCATCAACGGCAGCGACGAGTATGCGCTGAGCGGCGAGCGGCTCGAGGGTTTTCGCCAGGCTATCGGCCGGCTTGGGCTGGACACCGATCCAGCGCTGATCCGCAAAGGTGACTTCAGCTTTGCCTCGGGCGAGGCAGCGGCGCTGGCGCTGCTCGCGCTTTCCGCCCCACCGACTGCGATCCTCGCCAGCAGCAACGCGATGGCCCGTGCGACAATGGCGATCGCGACGGCGCAAGGCCTCGCGGTGCCGCGCGACCTCTCGCTGGTCAGCTTCGATGACACCCCGACCGCGCGCACCAGCGTCCCTCCGCTGACCGCGATCAACCAGCCGACTGCAGCAATGACCGCAGCCGCCGCCGAACTCCTGATCGACCACGACGGCAAGCGTGCCGAAGTCGCCGACGGTCGCCCGCACATCATCCCGTTCGAGTTGATCGCGCGCGAGTCGACCGGCCCCGTACCCCGCCGATGACCGCCAAGTTTGCTGCACCTTCGCAACCGCTCCAGCCGCTGCCGCTGCTCGCCGCCTACGCGCTCGCCTGGGCTGGCGGGTGTATCGCCTACACCCCATTCCTGACCGTCCTTCTGCCCCAGCGATTGACCGTGCTTGCAGGCGACGGCGACGTTCGCTGGCTAGGCATCGCAGCGACCGTCGGAGCACTTGCCGCGAGCGTCAGCAATATCGGCTGGGGCTGGCTGAGCGACCGCATCGGCCGGCGACTGTGGCCCGCGGCGGTCGGATTGGTTGCCTTCGCCTGCGCCACTGCGCTGGTCGCACGCAGCGGATCGGCCGCACACCTCATCGCCGCGCTCGCCGTCTGGCAGGTCGCGCTCAACCTCATCCTTGCGCCCCTCGCTGCCTGGGCAGCGGATCACATTCCGAATGCGCAGAAGGGGCTGCTGGGCGGGCTGCTCGCGGTCGGTCCGGGAATCGCTGCGGCATCGCTCCTTGGAATCGCGCTGCTCCCTGACGATCTCGGCATTCAGCTCGCGCTGATTGTCGCCATTACCGTTGCCGCTGCCGCGCCGCTCCTGGTGATGCGCAAGCCGCGCATGAACCCGCAGGTCGCGCTTGCGCCCACCGGCGCGGATCACAATTCGCGGACACTTCTTCAGCTATGGTTCGCCCGTCTCACCGTCCAGGTTGCCGAAGGCTTGCTGTTTCTCTTTCTTTACTATGCGCTTCGCCGCCTTTCGGGGGGCCAGCTGAGCCTCACCCACTACGCATTGAGCGCCGCCGCGGCGCAGCTGTGTGCCATCCCCGTCGCGATCGCGATCGGCCGCTGGTCCGACCGCACTGGCCGCCGCCGCGGACCGCTCCTGTCGATGATCGCCATGATCGCGCTAGGGCTTGCGATCATGGCTGGATCGCGGTCGTGGGTCCCGGCGGTAATCGGCTACTCGGTGTTCCTGATCGGTTCGAACAGTTTTCTCTCGCTCCATTCGACCTTTGCCATGCAGCAGTTGCGCAATCCCCGCCATCACGGTCGCGACCTCGGCCTGTTTAACCTCACCAATACGATTCCCGCGCTGATCGCCCCGCTGCTGGCGGTGACGATCATCGGCGCGATCGGCTATTCCGGGCTGCTCGCCGGTCTCGCACTGGCGATGGTCATTCCTGCTGCGCTCGTCGCACGGCTCGACCTGCGCTGATGCCGCTCACCTCACATTGCCTCGAAAGCCCCAAGCGTATGACCCGTTCTTTCCCCGTGCGTTCGATCGGCAGCGTCGTGGCGCTTGCCCTCGCGGCGCTCTCGGCGACCATCCGCGCCGAGCCGGTCGCCACCGCCCACCCTGCGCTATGGCCTTCCGCGCACAGTCCCGCCGCGATCACCAACGCCGCGACCGAGGCGCGCATCTCCGTGCTGATCACGCGCATGTCGCTTGAGCAAAAGGTCGGCCAGACGATCCAGGGCGACATCTCGGCCATCGCCCCCGCCGACCTCGTCCGCTACCCGCTCGGCTCGATTCTCGCCGGGGGCAACAGCGGCCCGTTCGGCGACGAGCGCGCCCCCGCCAGCCGTTGGGCCGAACTCGTCCGCCAGTTTCGCGACGCCAGCCTCGTTCCCGCGGCCAACGGCGTTGCC
>JANMQW010000065.1:0-8638 GCA_031370725.1 Novosphingobium sp. | reverse complement strand
TGGGCGGGCTGCTCGCGCTGATCGGCCGTGTCGGGCGCGACATGAAGCGCACCCGCGCCGAGCAAAAGATCGCCTATCGCCGCGAGAGTCAGGGGCGATGAGCGATTCCCCCCCCGACACTAAGCGCCCCGGGTTGTGGATGTGGCTACCACTGGCGTTGTTCGTGGGCTTTTTCGTGCTGGTTATGTTCGGGTTACTGCGCCCTGCCGATCGCGAGGTGGCGAGCGCGTTTATCGGCAAGCCGCTGCCGCAGTTCGACTTGCGCCCCGCAGTGCCTGAGCGGGCCGGTCTCAAGACCGCAGAGATGGCCACTGGCAAACCCAAACTGCTCAATGTCTTTGCCAGTTGGTGCATCCCGTGCGCCGCCGAAGCGCCGCAGCTCGCCGCGCTGGCGCAGCAGGGGGTCGAGATCGACGGGGTCGCGATCCGCGATCGCCAGGAGGACGTCCAGCGGTTCCTGGGTCAATACGGCAACCCGTTCGCCCGGATCGGCGCTGACGACGTCAGCACGGTGCAACTGGCAATCGGCAGCTCGGGCGTGCCGGAAACGTTCGTGATCGACGGCAACGGCGTGATCCGCCACCAGCACATCGGCGACATCCGCGCGGAGGACATTCCGATGATCCTGCAAAAGCTGCGGGAGGCGGGGAGATGACCCGCCTGCTTGCGTTCCTGTTGCTGCTGTTCGCTTCACCGCTCGCCGCGCAAGACCTGCTCCCGCCCGCGCCCTACGCCTACACCCAGCTTGCCGATCCGGTACAAGAGGCCAAGGCGCAGGCGCTCATGGAGACGCTGCGCTGTCTCAAGTGCCAGTCGCAGTCGATCGCCGATTCAGATGCGCCAATGGCCGGGGACATGCGCAACCAGGTGCGAGAGCGGATCGCCAAGGGTGAACAGCCCGAGGCCATCCGCCAATGGCTGATCGAACGCTATGGCGATTACGTGACGTACACCCCGCAAGTCCGTCCGCTGACCGCGCCGCTATTCGCCGCGCCGGTGGTGTTCCTGCTGGTCGCGGGGCTGCTGCTGCGGCGGCGGTTCCGCAAGACGAAAGCCAAGGTATGACCTGGGTATTGATCGTGCTGATTTCGCTGGCGGTGTTCGCGGTGATGGTGCGGGTGCTCAAGCTGCCGCGTAAGGGCTGGGAGTGGACGGGCGCCGCGCTGCTGCTGGGTCTGGCGGGATACGCCTTGCAAGGGTCGCCAGGACAGCCGGGCGCGCCCAAGCCGCCGGTCGAGAATCCCGGCACCGCCGACGCCGCCTTGATCACCCAGCGCCAGACGATGGGCAGCGCGTTTGGTTCAGGGCAAAGCTGGCTGATCGTCGCCGACGGACTCAGCCGTCAGGGCCAGTACGGCGCGGCTGCAACGGTCTTGCGCACTGCAGTTCAGAAGAACCCCAAGGATGCCGATCTCTGGGTCGCGCTGGGTAACGCGCTGGTCGGGCACGGCGATGGTTTTATCAGCCCCGCCGCGCAGTTTGCCTTCCAGCGCGCCGCGACGATCTCGCCCACCCACCCCGGCCCGCCGTTCTTTATGGGACTGGCGCTCGCCCAATCGGGGCGCCTGGCCGAGGCGCGGGCGATCTGGGCCAAGTTGCTGGAACAGGCGCCAAAGGAAGCCAGCTACCGCGGCGATCTCGAATTGCGCCTCGCCCGCATCGATGCGATGATCGGGGCGCAAGGCGCCAACACTTCGCCCGCCCCGGCGGCAGCGCCGCCAGCGGGAAGCGCGACGCCGTCAAACCCCAAATGAGCCGCCGAGGAACCGTCGCCTGGCCACTCCGTTTCATCGGGGCAAAAGCGATCATGGTGGCAGTTGCGGGCTGTTTGCGGTGCTGCTAAGCGCCGCCGTCCGTTTGACCACAGTGGGGTCGCACGAACACATCGCGCGGGCGAGCGGATCGCACCGGGGGCATTGACGCAATGAGCGAAGCCGTCACCACCGCCGCTTCGCCGAACCCGGACGGCGCGTCACACGGCTCGGGGCACGGCAACAACGGCCCCCTGCTCAAGATGGCAGTTGGCGCAATCGGCGTCGTGTTTGGCGACATCGGCACCAGCCCACTTTACGCGCTGCGCGATACCTTCGCCGGGCATCACGCCCTGCCGCTCGATCAGCTTCACGTCTTCGGCATCATCAGCCTGATGTTCTGGTCGATGATGATCATCGTGACGCTCAAGTACGTGACCGTGATCATGCGCGCCGACAACAAGGGCGAAGGCGGAAGCCTGGCGTTGCTGGCGCTGATCAACAAGAACGTCGGCGGCAAGAAATGGACTGGTGGGATCATTCTGCTCGGCGTGTTCGCAACCGCTCTGTTTTATGGCGACAGCATGATCACCCCGGCGGTGTCGGTGCTCGGCGCGATTGAGGGCATGGCTGTTTACCAGCCGGCATTGAGTCCGCTGGTCGTGCCCATGGTGGTTGGAATCCTGATCTTCCTGTTCTTCATCCAGAGTCGCGGGACCGCGCGTGTCGCGACCTTTTTCGGCCCGATCATGCTGGTCTATTTTGCGGTGATATCGGTCCTCGGCATTGTCTCGATCATCCAGATGCCTTCGGTGCTGTGGGCGCTCAGCCCGCAGTACGCGGCTTCGATGTTTATCGCAGATCCGTTCCGCGGGTTTCTGGCGATGGGCGCCGCGGTGCTGGCAGTAACTGGGGCGGAGGCGCTCTATGCCGACATGGGCCACTTCGGCCGCGCCCCGATTCGGGTCTCTTGGCTGTGGTTTGTGCTGCCGGCGCTTACGCTCAACTATCTCGGCCAGGCCTCGTTGCTGATCCGCGACCCATCCAGCCTCGAAAGCCCTTTCTACTTCCTTGCCCCCGAATGGTTTCAGTATCCGTTGTTGATCGTCGCTAGCATGGCCGCGGTAATTGCCAGCCAGGCGGTGATCTCGGGCGCATTTTCGGTGACACAACAAGCTATCCAGCTCGGCTTCATTCCGCGCATGACGATCAAACACACCAGCGAAACCGCAGCGGGCCAAATCTACATCCCCGTGATCAACTGGGCGCTGATGATTGCGGTAATCCTGCTGGTGTTCGTGTTCCAGCGTTCGTCGAACCTCACCGCAGCTTACGGCATCGCCGTGACCGGGGCGATGATGATCGACAACTTTCTGCTGGCGGTTGTGCTGTTTCAGTTGTGGAAGTGGAAGCCGTGGCTCTCGGTCCCGCTGCTGGCGACGTTCTTCCTGCTCGACGCCGCGTACTTGGGGGCCAATCTCACCAAGATACCCGATGGCGGCTGGGTGCCGCTGGTAATGGGATTGGCGATCTTCACCCTGCTGACCACTTGGTCGCGAGGGCGAACACTGATGCGTCAGAACATGACCGAGGGCGCGATCCCGTTCGAGGTGTTCACCAAAAGTGCGCACAACAGTGCGGCGCGGGTACCGGGGACCGCGATTTTTATGGCTTCGACCGCATCGGGCGTGCCTTCGGCGCTGCTCCACAACATCAAGCACAACAAGGTGCTTCATGAGCGCGTGGTGGTGCTGACCGTGGCGATCCAAGATGTGCCCTATGTCGAAGAGGCAGAGCGGTTCGCGATCAAGGACATGGGGCAGGGGTTCTACCGCATCACCCTGCGTTTCGGCTTCCTTGAGGAAACCGACGTGCCCGCGGCGTTGGCAAAGGTGACGATGTGCGGCGCGCCGTTCGAAATGATGAAGACCAGCTTCTTCCTCTCACGTCAGACTCTGATCGCCTCGGCCAAACCCGGCATGGCGATCTGGCGCGAAAAGCTGTTTTCATGGATGCTGCGCAACGCCGCCAGCGCAATGGAATTTTTTCGGCTGCCCACCAATCGCGTGGTCGAACTGGGCAGCCAGATCGAAATCTGACCTTCAATCTCAATTTACGGAGTACCCATGTCCAAGACGATCGCCCTGAAGCTGACCGAGGAAGAGGTCGAAATGCTGATCGACGCGCTCGAAGTCGATCAGGAAGGCTATGTCGAAGCCGCCAAGGAAGCCCGCGGCAACAACAGCCGTGATGACGTCGCGACTTTCACGGAAGCGGGCGAACGCATCCAGGCTTTGATGGCCAAGCTGCGCCCGCTGGTGGAGTGAGGCTGCACTCACTCCAGTGACGCGCCCATAAAAAGGAGGGGCCCGAAGGGGACCGTCTCGAAGCACCCAACGCAGCGCGCGATCCTTCGAGATGCCTCAATTGGGGCCGCTCAGGTTGAGTGGGTATCCATCAATGGGCTTCCAGAAAATCAGACTGCCCGAGGCACAAAAAAAGGCGCGGTAGCCGAGGGCACCGCGCCTTTTTGTGTTCGTGATTTGCTCAGGCTGAATAGAGGTTGGCGCTTACCATACAATACAGCATCGGCAGCGATAGCAGCAGGTTGGTGCGGCTGGCGGCCAGCGCGCGCGGGGCGAGCTTGGCTTTTTCCTCTGCCGTAGCGTCGACGATCCCGAGGATCTTCTTTTGCGCGGGCCAGATGATGAACCAAACGTTGAAGGCCATGATCAGCCCCAGCCACATGCCCAGCCCGATCATGTTGACCCCGTCGGCGCCTTCGCCGCCAAAGGTCAGCGCCTGCGCGCCGTAGCCATTGTGAAAGGCGATCGCGAGGCCAAGCAACACGGTGATTGCGGCCGCCCAGCGGAAGAAAAAGAACACCCGCGGCGCGATGTGCCCGGTAACCCCGGCTTTGAGTTCAGCAGGAATCTTGGGCATCGTCGGCACCTGAACGAAGTTCAGGTAATACAGCAGCCCGATCCACAGGATGCCGAAGAAGGCGTGTAGCCAGCGGATCACGTCGTTGGACACTTCCTTGGCGCCTTCGCCGGTCCAGCCGGTGAACGCCATGATCACCACGATCGAGAGCACCAGTCCCGTGACGAGTACCAAATGCAGATTGCCGAAGAACTTGGCCATGTGAATTTCCCCCTAAGCGTCCCGTAGCGCTCGCTGGCGCCGTCACATAATGTCACAGTTTGCGCCGGTTCATCAACCCTGGGGCGGGGTTGTTTCCACTTCGATCGTATCCTCGGCGCCCAGCCCGTGGCGCAGCAGCATCGGGATTTGCGCGAAAGTGAACGCGAACGAGGCAATGCTCACGCCCCATAGCTTGGCCTGGAGCCAGCCATCGAAGCTCAACGAGCGGCGCAGCACCTCGTTGGCGATTGCCAGCAGCACGAACCACACCGCCCAATTGCGCGAAAGCTTGCGCCAACCCAGATCGCTCAGCCCCTCAAACGCGGCCTCAAGCAGGTATTTGAGCATCGCTCTGCCGCGCAGTAGCCCGCCAAAGAGTGTCGCTGCGAAAGCCAGGTAGATGATTGTCGGTTTGACCTGGATCCAGAACGGATCGTTGAGCCACACCGTCAGCGATCCGAACCCGACGATCAGGACGGTGGACAGCCACAGCATCGGCGAAATTCTGCCCAGCCGCAGCTTCGACACGACGAGCGCGATCACCGTGGCGACCATGAACGCAACCGTGCTTTTGGTCACTGCCACCACTTCGCCGACCCCGGAGGTGTCGTTGGCGGGCTTGAAGTGGCGATAGGCGAGGAAGAACACCAACAGCGGGCCATAGTCGACCACCAGGTTGAGCCACGACGATTTGCGCTTTGGCTGTGGCGTCGGAGGCGGGCCCTCTACTTGTTCGAGCGCAAGGCGCACGGTGCGTTGTTCGACAGACTCCTCGCTCATCGGCCGACCCCGGCGATGATCTTGGCGAGCAGATCGGGATCGAACGGGCGCAAGTCGTCGATCCGTTCGCCCACCCCGATGGCATGGATCGGCAGCCCGAACTGCTCGGCCGCGGCGACTAGCACGCCGCCGCGTGCCGTTCCGTCGAGCTTGGTCATAATCAGTCCGGTCACTCCGGCGACCTCCTTGAAGATTTCGATCTGTTGCAATGCGTTCTGGCCGTTGGTGGCATCGAGCACCAGCACCACCTCGTGCGGCGCATCGGTGTTGAGTCGCCCGAGCACGCGGCGGATTTTGGAAAGTTCCTCCATCAGCTCGCGCTTGTTCTGAAGCCGCCCGGCGGTATCGACAATCAGCACGTCGGTGCCGCGCTCGGTTGCGGCCTTGACCGCATCGAACACGATGCTGGCCGGGTCGCCGCCTTCGGCCCCGGCGATGATCGGTACGTCGATCCGTTCGGCCCAGACGCGCAACTGGCCGATCGCGGCAGCCCGGAAAGTATCACCCGCGGCCAGCATCACGCCATAGTCCTGCTCCTGGAACAGATGCGCCAGCTTGGCGATCGTGGTGGTCTTGCCGCTGCCGTTAACGCCGATGACGAGGATCACCTGCGGGCGGGGGAACGCGACGATTTCGAGCGGCTTGGCAACCGGGCACAGGATCTCGGCGATTTCGTCGGCCACCGCCTGCTTGATCGCAGCGTCGTCAAGCCCGCGGTCGAAACGTTCGGCGGCCAGCTTGTCGCGGATGCGGGCGGCGGCGCTTGGGCCGAGGTCGGAGAGGATCAGCGCGTCTTCGATGGCGTCGAGCTGGGCATCGTCGAGCTTCGCCTTGGTGACGATGCCCGACAGGTTCTCGGTGAGCCGCTCGGAGGTCTTGCGGAAACCGCCGAACAGGCGGTCGGTCCAGCTCTCGCCGCTCATGCCAGTTCGCCCTGGAGCAGACTGTCGCTCATCGCGGTTGCTTTTAGCCGCGCAACTGTACCTGGCGCGACCCCGGCGGGCAGCCGATAGCGCGCAAAATCGGGTGAGTGACCGGTGCCGTCCTGCTCGGCGAGAACCGCTTCGACCGCGCCCATCTTGGCGCCAAGCCAGCGCTCGCGGCGCGCAGCAACTGCACCGCGAAGCTCGGCTGCCCGCTCGCGCACCACCACCGGATCGACTTGCGGCATCCGCGCCGCAGGCGTTCCGGGGCGCGGCGAGTAGGGAAATATGTGGCCGTGAACGATGTCGCAGTCCGCGATCAGCGAGAGGTTGTTGGCGTGGGCGGCGGCGCTCTCGGTGGGGAACCCGGCGATAATGTCGGCACCGATGGCAATTTCCGGGCGCGCCGACTTCAGGCGTTCGACCAGCGCAATCGCGTCGCCGCGCAAATGGCGGCGCTTCATCCGTTTGAGCACCAGATCGTCGCCCGCCTGAAGCGAGAGGTGGACATGCGGCATGACCCGCGGCTCGTCGGTGAGCAACTCGAACAGCAGCGGATCGATCTCGACCCCATCGAGCGAGGACAGCCGCAGCCGGGGCAGGACGGAGACACGAGCAAGAATCGCGGCGACCAGCATGCCCAGATTGGGCGCGGCATAGCTGGTCAGATCGACTCCGGTCAGCACTACCTCGGCAACGCCTGCATCGGTCAATGCCGAAATCTCGCTCACCACGTCCTCGACCGGCCGCGACCGGCTCGGCCCGCGGCCTTGGGGGATGATGCAGAACGTGCAGGAATGGTCGCACCCGTTCTGCACCGGCACAAACGCGCGAGTGTGAACCCGGTCCGGGCTCGGCGGGGCGATCGCCTCGGGCTTATCGGCGTTGAGGATGATCTCGTCGGCCAGCGCGGCGAAGCCCGTGGGATCGATCGTCGCCGCGCAGCCGGTCGCGATTACCCGCAATCCCCGGCCCTGTGCCTGGCGCACAGCGCGGCGGCTCTGACGCACCGCCTGCGCGGTTACAGCACACGTATTGACCACCACGGTGTCGCGACGATCGCCCAACGCCACCGCCAGCCGCGCGCTCTCGGCATGGTTGAGCCGGCAGCCCAGCGTGACGACAGACAGGCTCTTCATCCCGCGTTCGCGTAGTCGGCCAGGTCGAAACTGCCGCGATAACTCTCGCTGGCCGCGCCGCTCATGTGCACCGCGCCCGCCATCGGCCAGGCAATCTGGAGCGTGCCGCCGGGCAGGTCGACCGTCACCTCGCGCGGGGTCAGCCCGCGGCGGATCGCGGCCACCGCGCTGGCGCAGGCACCGGTGCCGCACGCGCGGGTCAGCCCCACCCCACGCTCCCACACCCGCAGTTTGAGGCGGTCGGGGCCGGTCACCGTGGCGATATTGACGTTGATCCGTTCGGGAAACAGTGGATCGTGTTCGATCTGCGGACCCAGCCGCTCCAAGTCGACGGCGTCGCAATCGGCCACGAAAAACACCACATGCGGATTGCCCACGTTTACCGCCACCGGATTTTCCAGGTCTTCCCAGCCCACCGGAAGCGCCAGCGTATCCATTGCGTAGGCAAGCGGGATGTCCTGCCATTCGAAGCGCGGCTTGCCCATGTCGATGGTCGCCCCGCCGGGCTCGGGCTCGCCCGCGATCATCCCGCCCAGCGTTTCGATCCGCGCCGGATAGCCCAGCAGCATCGTCACCGCGCGGGCGGCATTGCCGCAGCTTTCCACCTCGCCGCCGTCGGAATTGAAGATGCGCATGCCAAGATCGGCAGAAGTCGAAGGAACTAAGACGATTACCTGATCGCAGCCGATCCCGGTGCGCCGGTCGGCCAGCGCGCGGGCAAGGCCGGGGCGCATCGCAATCGTTGCATCGCGCGCATCGAGCACGACGAAATCGTTGCCCAGGCCATGCATCTTGGTGAATTCGACACGCATCGCGCGCCAGTTAGGCGCTGGGTCGGCTTACGTCCAGCGTGGGGGGTAGCAGGGTAGGCGTTCAGCGGGCAGGATCAGCCGTGCGTGCC
>JANMQW010000026.1:0-1827 GCA_031370725.1 Novosphingobium sp. | reverse complement strand
CGCCGAAACTTCGGCGGGCAATCCGACCGCGGCGATGTGCGCGGCGATCCGTTCGGCGTCGGCTTGCGGCATAAGCCCGCGCCGCGCCGAAAAGCGTGCCGCCAGCACCATCCCCAGCGCTACGCCCTCGCCATGGAGCAGACGCTCGCCGAACCCGGTCTCGGCCTCCAGCGCGTGGCCGAAGGTGTGGCCCAGGTTGAGCAGCGCGCGCGCTCCACTGGTCTCGCGCTCGTCTTCGCCCACGATCCGGGCCTTGGCTGAAACGCTGGCCGCTACGGCATATTCACGCGCCGTGGGATCGCCCTCAAGCAGCGCTGCGGCATGGGCCTCGCACCACGCGAAGAACGCAGCATCGCCGAGGATCCCGTACTTTACCACTTCGGCATAGCCAGCGCGCAATTCGCGCGGCGGCAAAGTGTCGAGCGCGGTCAAATCAGCCAGCACCAGCACTGGCTGGTGGAAGGCGCCGACCAGGTTCTTGCCGACCCCCATGTTGACCGCGGTCTTGCCGCCGACCGACGAATCGACTTGCGCCAGTAGCGTTGTCGGCAACTGGATGAACCGGCAGCCGCGTTTGAGCAGCGCGGCGGCGAGGCCGGTGATGTCGCCGACCATTCCTCCGCCCAGCGCCAGGATCGCGTCGCCACGTTCGATCTCATGCGTCAGCAGCCATTCGAGCAGCGCGCCGAGTTGTGCCCAGTTCTTGCTCCCTTCGCCTGCGGGCAATTCGTACCAGTGCGTGACGAACCCCGCGTTGGCGAATGATGCCGCCACCGGCGCACGCCAGAATTGCGCGACGGTAGTGTCGGTAACGATCACCACCTCGCGCTTGCGCAGCAACGGCGCGCAGAGGCTCGCCGCGTCGGCGAGCAAGCCCCCGCCGATCCGCACGTCATAGCGTCCACCTGGGGTTTCGACCGCGATTACTGCCATAATTCCAACCCCCTCAGAATCGCCGCCACCGTCCGCTGGTGCGGGCCGGGGCGGCTTGCAACATGGATCGGCGCCTCGCGATAGAACGGCTCGCGCTCTGCTTTGAGCCGCCCGATCGTCTCGCGCGGATCGCCCTGGCGCAGCAACGGACGATTGGCGTTGCGCCCCACCCGGTCGAGCAGCGTATCGATATCGCAGTCCAGCCACACTGCGATGCCGCGTTCCAGGATTAGCGCGCGCGTCGCCGGATCGACGAAAGCACCTCCACCAGTGGCGATGACACTGCCCGCTGCCGCGTTCCGCTCGTTCAGCAGCCGCGCGATCACCCGTCGTTCGCCGCCGCGGAAATAGTCTTCGCCGTATCGCTCGAAGATTTCGGCCACGCTCATCTGCGCTGCTTCCTCGATTGCCTCGTCGGCGTCGACGAAATCGTACCGCAGCACCGCGGCCAGGCGTCGGCCGACGCTGGTCTTGCCCACCCCCATCATCCCCACCAGCACCACCGGCCGGTCGATCCGGCGCGCCAAAGCTTCGATTTCGCCCGGGCTGGGGGTGCTCGCTTCGGGGCTGGAGGGTTCGGGCATTGCGGCGCCGCGTATAGTTGGGCTAGGCAGCGGCGCAAGCACGGGTGCGGCATCCGCCAAGCGAACGCCCTCGCAATCGGTTCAAGAGGTCGCGTGAGTCGCAAGATATGGATTTGGATGCTGGCGGCGCTGGTACTGGCGGCGATCGTCGCCTGGGCTTGGATCGACTGAGGACTGCGGCAGCGCGAATGGATCGAACAACCGATAGAACTGCCGGTGGAAGGCCCGTGAGGTCCGTGAGGATGCGCGCGCGCGCGGTGTGGCTTGCGGGGGGCCTGATCGCGGTCAGCTCGGCGATCGTGGTTGCGCA
>JANMQW010000136.1:0-8694 GCA_031370725.1 Novosphingobium sp. | reverse complement strand
GTGTCGTCGGCGGCGATCAGCCCGGCGCGCGCGCCCGCCTCGATGCTCATGTTGCACACGGTCAGGCGGCCCTCGACGCTCATCGCCTCGAACACCGCGCCGCGGTATTCGATCACGTGGCCGTTGCCTCCCGCGGTGCCGACCACGCCAACGATGTGGAGGATCAGGTCCTTGGGGGTAACGCCGGGGCCAAGTTCGCCATCGACCCACACTTCCATTGTCTGAGACTTGCGCAGGAGCAGCGTCTGCGAGGCCAGGACGTGCTCGACCTCGCTGGTGCCAATCCCGAACGCGAGCGCACCAACCCCGCCGTGCGCCGCGGTGTGGCTGTCGCCGCACACGATCGTCGCGCCGGGCAGCGAAAAGCCTTGTTCGGGGCCGACGACGTGGACGATGCCCTGCTCGGTGGCGCTGGCGTCGATATAGCGTATGCCGAACGCGGGGGCGTTGTCCTCGAGCGCGGCAAGCTGCTGCGCGCTCTCGGCATCCGCGATGGGGATCCGCAATCCGCGCGCGTCAAGGCGGGCAGTCGTCGGCAGGTTGTGGTCGGGCACCGCCAAGGTCAGATCGGGGCGCCGGACGGTGCGTCCGCTGGTGCGCAAGCCTTCGAACGCCTGCGGACTGGTCACTTCGTGAACGAGGTGGCGGTCGATGAACAGCAGCGCGGTGCCATCTTCGCGCGTCTCGACGACGTGTGCGTCCCAGATCTTTTCATAAAGGGTGCGGGGTCTGCTCGCCATGACGCTGCGCTAGAAACGGCGGCGCAGCTTGGCAAGCGCGAAGGCGCCCCGCATTGTAGCGGGACGCCTCCGGTAATTATGCGGACGCCTTAGTAGCGGCGACCGTTGTTGTCCTGGCGCTCGTACTGCAGGCGCGAGCGAATCTGGTTGATCCGATCCTGCAGATAATGCGCCTCTCGCTGGCTCAGGCCGTTGCTGTTGTATGCGCGAAACTGCATCCGCAGCTGATAGACGGCATTGCGCAATCCGGCCGCTTCACGCTCGGAAATCCGGTCGCGTCCGTCGCTGCGTGCCACGCGGCGTTGGAGCTGATCGATCTGCGTAGCGATTGCATTGGCCGTACCGCGGTACTGGTTATCGCGGTCATAGCGGTTGTCATAGCGACCGTCGCGATCATCGTAACGACCGTCGCGGTTGGTGTCGTAGCGACCGTCGCGCTCGTCGATGCGACCGTCATGGTTGGTGTCGTAACGGCCGTCGTAACGACCGTCGTAACGACCGTCGCGGTTGGTGTCGTAACGTGCGTCGCGCTCGTCATAACGACCGTCATGATTGGTATCGTACCGTCCGTCTTGCGACTGCGGATACGTGCGCTGCGGATAGTTCTGCGCCTGTGCGGGGATCGCAGCGGCCAGCGCCGAGCCCGCGACAAGCGCGGAAACGAACAGTTTGGTGCGGGTACGCATGAGGTTTTCCTTTTGATCGGGCCCATCTGCTTGGGCTCGCGTTCATGTTTGTACCTCCTTAAATGAACGGGCACTGCATTCGATCCCGCGAAATCGTAAGAAAATGTCGCAGTCGGCGATCTGGTGGGCTACAGCAGCGGGGTGTCGCCATTAGCCGCCATCGCTGTCGTGTTCGCGAGCATACTCGCGATGGAGGGCGTCGCGTGGGCCAGCCACAAGTATGTGATGCACGGTTTCGGCTGGGACTGGCACCGCGACCACCACGAACCGCACGACGGCTTTCTTGAGAGGAACGATCGCTTCGGCCTGGTCGGGGCAGCGATCAGCATAACCTTCTTCGCGCTGGGCTCGCCGCTGGTGCTGGGCGCCGGGGCGTGGCCGCCGGGCACCTGGATCGGGTTGGGGGTGCTGTTCTACGGGATCATCTACACGGTGGTTCACGATGGGCTGGTCCACCAGCGCTGGTTTCGCTGGGTGCCGCGCGGGGGGTATGCCAAGCGCCTGGTTCAGGCGCACAAGCTGCACCATGCGACGATCGGCAAGCATGGCGGGGTCAGCTTCGGATTTGTCTTCGCGCGCGATCCGGTGGTGCTGAAGCACGAATTGAGGGCGCAGCGTGAAAGCGGGGTCGCGGTTCTGCGCGAGGCGGTCGAAGCCTGATTATTCCGCCCGCGTCGAGATCCACGTTCCGCTGAGCGCCATCACCGCCAGCGGAATCAGCACCCACGGCCAGCCGAGCGCGAGCCACGTCGCCACGACACCAACCGACATCGCCACCAGCGCCGCCACCTTGGCCTTGCGCCCTATGGCCCGCCGATCGCGCCATTCGCGCAAGGGCGGGCCATAGCGCGGGTGATTGTGCAGCCGCTCGGCCCATTCGGGGCGGCTGCGCGCAAAGCAGAACGCGGCAAGCAGATAGAACGGTACGGTTGGCAACAGCGGCAAGGCGATTCCGACGGTCCCCACCGCGAACGCGATGATCCCGGCCCCGAGCCAAAGATGCCGCCAGAAACCCTCAGGCTGCGGCATAGCGCGCCGCGGCCTCACGGATCAGCGCGATCATGTTGGGCACGCCTTGGGTGCGGTTGGAGCTTAGCTGGTTCTTGAGATCGAACGGGGCGAGCGCCTCGGCGACGTCCATGTGGGCAACCTCTGAAGCGGGCTTGTCCTGCACCGCCGCCAGCACCAGCGCGACGATCCCTTTGGTGATCGCGGCGTTGCTGTCTGCCATGAAATGAAGCGCACCATCCTCTTGCGCCAGCGGATAAACCCACACGCTGGCCGAACACCCCCGCACCAGCGTCGCGTCGGTCTTGAGCGCATCGGGCATCGGCTCAAGCTCGCGGCCCAACTCGATCAGCAGGCGATAGCGGTCGTCGCTATCAAGAAAGTCATATTCATCGTGGATGTCGTCGAGGGTGCGCATACTCGCGCCCCTAGCGGGGCCGAGCGGGCGGGTCCATCACCCTGCAAACCCGCCCGGCCGGGTGAACGCAAAATACAGCACATAAAGCCACGACAGCACGCCATGGACGATTGCCCAGACGATCGACTTGTGCAGGCTCCATGAGATCGCGACCGCGATCGCGCTACCCAATCCGATCCCGGCCTTGGCCGCGCCGCTGCCATGGTTGTTCACAAATCGACCCCGGCGGCAATGGCTTCGAGCTTGCGCACGCGTTCGCGCAAATCGGCGAGTTCGATCCGCGCTGCGCCGCTGCCCGGGCGTGGCTCGGGCCGCTCACGCACTTGGTCGAGTTCCCGCCCCTTGAGGTCGAGCCAGCCCTGCCAGCCCTTGAGCGCTGCGGCGGCGAGGACCACCAGCCCAAGCAGCGCGGCGGTGGCAATCAGAACCTGGTCGTATCCCATGTCCATGCTCCTGTGTTGCGCAGGCGACCCGTTAGCGGTCGCGCAGCGCCTCGATTTCCTGGGCGATCGCCTTGGATTGGCGATCGTCGGTGGCGATCCGTTCGAGCACCGCGAGGCGCTTTTTGAGATCGGAAACTTCGCGCTCCAGCTCGGCTTCGTTGGTGCGCGGCAGCGCGACCGGGTTTCCACGGCGATCATCGATCAGGTTGTGTTCGGCCAGATATTTGGCCCGCAACACCCGCGCGATCGAGGTGATCGCGACGATGCCCAGCACCATGATAGCGGTCCACATGTTCACTGCACTTCACTTTCTTTGCGGGCGACCATGGCCTCACGCGGTTCGCGCAGCGCCTCGATCTGGGTGGTCAGGTGATAGCAGCCGACGGTGACGATCCGCTCGACGTTGCCGAGCCGGTCCTTGACCGAACCCAGCTCTCCGCGAAGCTGAGCGTTTTCTTCACGCAAAGACCGTGCCTGGTCGGTTTCGGCGCGTGCGGTCTTGCCGCCCCATTCGTCTTCAAGCGCATAGCCGTGGCGCGCGCGGATCCAGTTGTTGATCAGCCATCCGCCGGTGGAAATCGCGATGATCGCCAGGACGAATTCGGGACTACCCCAGCTCATGACGGGAGCCCGGCCTCGCGGCTGTCGATCAGCGCTTCGGTGCGGCGCGCATCGCGCAGCGCCTCGATCTGGGTGGCGACGTCATAGCCCTTGTCGGTAACGATGCGCTCAAGCACGCGGACCCGGTCTTCGAGCGCCTGGCTGTGCGAAGCGTATTGCGCAGCCTTTTCGGCGCTATGCTCTGCGGTCGTATTAAGGCGTTTTTCCTCGAGCTTGTTGCGGCTTTTTATCCACACAATCCCGACCACCATCAAGAATGGTGCGCTCACCGCAACCAGTCCGATCAAGTCCTCCATGTCAATAACTCCCCAAAGGTCGGTTAGCGCAGGCGTTCGATTTCAGCCGAGAGCCGCGGATTGCTGGTGACATAGAACGTCTCGATGTCGGCCAGGCGGCGGTCGATATCGCGAAAGTTGGCGCGCACCTCGCGGGCGGTTCGCCCGGGCGACTGGCGTACACTCTGCCAGAATTTCTGCTCGCCGCGATCGGTGTAAAGCGAGGAGGGCTTCTTGGCGGCGAAGGCCCCGGCGATGAAATAGGCGGGGATGACCAGGCCGACGCCCATCAACACCAGCGCGATTGCGCCCAGGCGCACCCACAACACGTCGACACCGGTATAGTCCGCAATGCCGGCGCAGACACCCATCACTTTGCCGTTCTGCTTGTCGCGATAAAAGCGTGTCCGCAGGCTGTTCACTTGGAAATCCTCCCCTTGCCGATGCTACCCTTGGCAGCCAGCAAGCGCTCGGCGGCGCGCAGCGGCTCGTTGTCGATCTCGCGGTCGGCGGCGATCCGGCGCGGCTGAAATTCGGGATTGTCAGCGGCGACCAGCCGTTCGACGGTGTCCATCCGCTCGTCGAGCCGACGGGCGAGCTGGTACAGCTCCTCCAGCAACGATTCGTCGTCGTTGGTCAGCGTCGCGGCGGTCTTCCACTTGGTGATGTAGTGGAAGATCAGCCACGGCAGGCCGAGCACCACGATCGGAACGATGATGATGGCTTCGTCCATGGCTCAAGCCTCCCCGGTCGGCTTGGGGCCAGGATTGACAGGCGGCGGCTCGTTGCCTTTGAGCGCGGCTTTCATCGCCTCCAGTTCCTCGTCGATCTTGTCGCTCCCGGCGAGTTCGCTGATCTGGTCGGCCAGGTTCTTGGGCGCGCCGCTGCCGTCGGCCAGGCTCAGCGCATCGGCGCGGCCTTCGGCGTAATCGACCCGGCGCTCGAGCTGGTCGAAGCGGCTCATTGCCTCGTCGACCCGCTCGCTGGCCAGCAGCGTGCGCAGCTTGACCCGGTTCTCGGCGCTTTCGAGCCGCGCGGCGATCGCGGTTTGGCGGCTGCGGGCTTCGCGCAGGCGGTTCTGGAGCTTCTCGATGTCCTGTTCATAAGCGCGCAGGGCGTCGTCGAGCACGCCGATCTCAATCTTGAGCTGGTCGGCCATGTCGCCGGCCTTCTTCTTCTCGACCAGCGCGGCGCGGGCGAGATCCTCGCGGTCCTTGCTCAGCGCAAGCTGCGCCTTTTCGCCCCAGTCGGCCTGAAGCCGATCGAGCTTGACCGTGTGGCGGTGCATTTCCTTCTGATCGGCGATGGTCCGCGCGGCGCTGGCGCGCACCTCGACGAGGGTTTCCTCCATCTCGAGGATGATCATCCGGATCATCTTGGCGGGATCGTCGGCCTTGTCGAGCAAGTCGTTGAAATTGGCCGCAACGATGTCGCGGGTGCGGCTGAAAATGCCCATGAAAGAAACTCCGGAAGAACTGGGACGGTTGGGGGTGTCGCTGCGCAGGCGGTAGACTTCTTCCTCGAAGCGAGAAAACTTGCGCGGTTCGGCGTCTGCCTTGGAGGAACGCAGCCGCTCGCTGGGCGAACGCTCGGGGCCCAAGTCAAAAGGGTCGGGTCCGCTCATGCCAGTTCCACCGAGCCCGGCGCGGCGGCGTAAGCCGTCGGCACCGCGTGGAGCTGGGCGCTGAGCGCAAAGACGTTCAGCGCCAGCATCGCGGCAAAGCTGAGCATCGCGGCTTGTCCAAGCTTGGACTGGAGGAACTGGCGGTCGAACATCGGGGTGGTCCTTAGTGGCTCGCTTGGCAGCGGGTGCTGTTGTTCATGATATAGCAAGCGATGTGCCAAGTTGCGGGGTTGGCGGAGTTGAGCCATTTCCGCCACATGCGATCATATTTTCAATGGTGTGGATTGCGCAACGTTGGGAAAATCCGCTAAACGGTGGGAATGGATCGGGAGGTTCAGTTTATCGGTCAGTCGGGCGCGTTTCTCGACGCGGTCGAACGCGCCAGCCGCGCCGCGCCGATGCGCCGCCCGGTGCTGGTGGTCGGCGAGCGCGGGACTGGCAAGGAACTGATCGCCGAACGCCTGCACCGCCTGTCGCTGCGCTGGGGCGAACCGCTGGTGACGATGAACTGCGCCGCGCTGCCCGAAACGCTGATCGAGGCCGAACTGTTCGGGCATGAGGCGGGCGCCTTTACCGGTGCAACGCGGGCACGGGCAGGCCGGTTCGAGGAGGCCGACAAGGGCACGCTGTTTCTCGACGAACTCGCGACGTTGTCGATGGGTGCGCAGGAACGCCTCTTGCGCGCAGTCGAATATGGCGAGGTCAACCGGATCGGTTCGTCGCGTCCGATCCAGGTCGACGTGCGGATCGTCGCGGCGACCAACGAGGACTTGCCGCGGATGGCCGCCGAGGGCCGCTTTCGCCCCGACCTGCTCGACCGGCTGTGCTTCGAGGTCATCACTCTGCCGCCGCTGCGGGTGCGCGAGGGCGACGTGTTCGTGCTTGCCGAGTACTTCGGGCGGCGGATGGCGACCGAGCTGCGCTGGGAGGAATGGCCCGGCTTTGCCGAGCCGGTGATGCGCGCGCTCGAAGACCATGCCTGGCCGGGCAACGTGCGCGAGCTGCGCAACGTGATCGAACGCGCAGTCTATCGCTGGGACGACTGGGACCGCCCGATCGGCCATGTCCAGTTCGATCCGTTCGAAAGTCCGTGGAAGCCGTTCGTGCCTGAAGCTCCGGCGGCATCGGCGCTCGCTGTTCCGGCCAATGAAAACCGCGGGTCGGCTCCCGCGCGCCACGATCCCGATTCGATCAGCGACTTGCGCACTGCGGTCGATACGCACGAACGCACCATCATCGAGCACCACCTCACCAAGCACCGCTATAACCAACGCGCCACCGCCAAAGCACTTGGGCTGACGTATGACCAGCTAAGGCACTGTATGAAGAAGCACGGGCTGGGGGAGCGGGCGGGCGCGTAGACCTTGCTTGCATTCTGCTGTCGCTGCGCCTATCTGCGCGTCATCCCGACATTGTTGACGCAACGAAGGGCTGGCGCCGAAAGGGGCCGGCGCGACGGTTCGTTGATGCGTCGGGCGGGGAACTGGAGCAGACTTTGGCAGACATCGAACGCGTGACCGGAATCGCAAGGGACGAGGCGCAAGCTCTCGGCTTCGATCTGGTGCGCGTGAAGTTGTTTGGCGCGCGCCCGGCCAACACCGATTCTGGTGGCGACAGCGGCGGCGATGATCGCACCCTGCAGATCATGGCCGAGCGACCTGCAACCCGCCAGCTGACGATCGATGATTGCGCAACACTGTCGCGCGCCGTCTCCGACCGGCTCGACACGCTTGAGGAAGCGGGCGACGATCCGGTGCCGGGCGCCTACCGGCTTGAAGTCTCCTCGCCCGGGATCGACCGGCCGTTGACCCGCCTTGCCGATTTTACAGACTGGGCGGGGCACGAGGCGCGGGTTACGCTGGGCGAGACCGTCGAGAGCGAACTGGGCCCGCGCAAGAACCTCCATGGCGTGATCGACGGGGTAGAACTCGGCACGATCGCGTTCACCGATCGCAAGGGCGGGGCGGTACGGTTCGCCCTCGACAACGTGGTTTCGGCCAAGCTGCTCTTGACCGACCGCCTGATCGCCGCCACCCGCCCGCTCGAAACTTCCGGCGCGGAAGAAGAGTTTGGCGGTGCCGACGAAGAATTTATCGAAGACGAACTTCTTTCAAGGGAACAGGACGCTTAACCCCATGTCCACTTCAATTGCCGCCAACAAGGCCGAGCTTCTCGCCATCGCGACCGCGGTCGCCACCGAGAAGATGATCGACCGCTCCATCGTCATCGAAGCGATGGAAGAAGCGATCCAGAAATCGGCGCGCAACCGTTATGGTGCCGAGAACGACATCCGCGCCAAGCTCGATCCGCGCACCGGCGACTTGCGCCTGTGGCGCGTGGTCGAGGTGGTCGAGGAGGTCGAGGACTACTTCAAGCAGGTCGATCTCAAGCAGGCCGAAAAACTTCAGCCCGGCGCTGCGGTGGGTGACTTTATCGTCGACCCGTTGCCTGCGGTCGATCTGGGGCGGATCGACGCGCAATCGGCCAAGCAGGTGATCTTCCAGAAGGTCCGCGATGCCGAGCGTGAACGCCAGTTCGAGGAATTCAAGGATCGTGCCGGCGAGATCATCACCGGGGTGATCAAGTCGGTCGAGTTCGGCCATGTGATCGTCAACCTTGGCCGCGCCGAGGGCGTGATCCGCCGCGATCAGCAGATCCCGCGCGAGGTCGCCCGCGTTGGCGAACGCGTCCGCGCCTACATCTCCAAGGTCGAGCGCCAGAACCGCGGTCCGCAGATCTTCCTAAGCCGTGCGCATCCCGAATTCATGAAAAAGCTGTTCGCGCAGGAAGTTCCCGAAATTTATGACGGGATCATCACGATCATGGCTGCCGCCCGCGATCCGGGTTCGCGCGCCAAGATCGGCGTGATCAGCCGCGAT
>JANMQW010000435.1:0-6792 GCA_031370725.1 Novosphingobium sp. | reverse complement strand
CGCCGAACACGATTCAGCAATGGACACGGAAATCCGCGATTCCGGCGCGCAGTTTGTTGCGCTGGCGGGGTACATGCGGATCCTTTCGCCCGGGTTCGTGGCGAAATGGGAGGGCCGGATGGTCAACATCCATCCCTCGCTGCTGCCCGAATACCCCGGCCTGCACACCCACGAGCGCGCGCTGGCGGCAGGCGATGCGCACGGCGGGTGCAGCGTGCATCTGGTCACCGCCGAACTCGATTCGGGCCCCCTGCTTGGTCGGACGGAGGTCGCGATCCTGCCTGGCGACACCGCCGAAACGCTCGCCGCACGCGTGCTGATCGCCGAGCACCAGCTTTATCCGCGCTGCCTGGCCGAACTGGTCAGCCGCGAGACTTCGCCCGAGCACCTCGTCGCGCAAGTCCGCGAGCGCGCGCTGGCGCTGCCCGAGACTGACGAGGTACTCAGCCACGGGATGCCGTGCTTCGGGGTGACCAAGGGCAAGAAATTCGCCTATGTCTCGATGGATCACCACGGCGACGGCAAAACCGCCTTGCTGGTCAAAATCGGCGGACTCGACGAGCAGCAGCAACTGATCGAGAACGATCCCGCGCGTTACTACCGCCCGGCCGACTTCGGCGACACCTGGATCGGTGTCCGGCTCGACATCGGCGGCACCGACTGGGACCACATTGGCGAATGGCTGGCGCGAAGCTGGCGGATGAGCGCACCCAAGAAGCTCACTGTGCTGCTCGATGCGGCGGATAATTTTTGATTGTGGGGAATGCCACATCGACGAAAATATCGATCGGTTAGAACTGCGCCAAATTCAACCGAGAGAGGAAATCGTTATGGCGGAAATTCAACTTGGAGACAAAAGCTTCGCAGCCTTCGATCGAGTCGCAACCCCACTTGATCCGGTGACTTTTGCTGGCCCCTGTTTGGCCATCGGCAATATCGCGGCGGGCCCGGACATGGGAGCAGGTGGGCGGCTTACGACAATCCTGACGGCGTCGATCGATGCAACGACCGTCGGCCAGATTGGTGCCATCGATTACGATGCGGTCGGGCACAATTCTCCAGGACCAAGCGCCTTCACGTTTTTTGTTCCGGTTGGCCATCACGGCAAGTTCGTTTTGTCTGGTGGGAAGCCGACTGCGTACGTTGTGACTTTGGTCAGAATTTAGAGTGGGGGGCGCGGCGGTCGCGTACTAACTTTTCTTGCCGATCCCCGGCACCAGCATCCCCACCCGCTTACGATAACTCACGTAGTCATCACCGAACACGCCGACGAGATCGCGTTCCTCATGGCCGATCGCGATCAGGACATAGACCGTCATCGCCGCAGCCAGCAGCAAGTGGCCGTAACTCATCGTCGGGATCGCCCAAAACGCGAGGAGGAAGCCCGAATAGAGCGGATGGCGCACGACCCGGTAGAACGCCGGGGTGGTCAGCCTGACCTCGGGCGCCTCGCTCCCGCGCCAGTGACGCCAGACCTGGGCGAGGCCGAACAGTTCGAAGTGGCTGATCAGCCAGGTGCTGACGAACACGATCCCCCAGCCCAGCGCGAACAGCGCCCACAGCATGGTTCTTCCCGCAGGATTGGTTACGTCCCACACGTTTCCTGCGATCGGATGCCAAAGCGCGAACAGCACGCCCAGCACTGCTGCGGCGGCCAGGCAATAGACGCTACGCTCGATCGGCGGCGGCACGATCCGCGTCCACCACGCCTTGAACCTGGGGCGCGCCATGACCGAATGCTGGACCCCGAACAGCGCGATCAGGCCAAGGTCGATGATCGCGGCGATCAACCGCGGCGCGGCCAGCCCTTTGTCGACATGCGTCGGCAGCCCCGGATAGCCTGCGGCGAACCCGATCAGATAAACGAACGCGATGAAGAACGCGGTGTAGCAGACCAGCGCAACCAGCAGATACAGCGGACGAGCCATAGGACATCTCCCCACGCGACCGCCGGGGAGTTTAACACCGATCGGCCGGGGCGCGAACCCCGGAGGTTTAGCTCATCCGACGATTTCTTCGGGCTTGAAGAAGTACGCAATTTCGATCGCGGCGTTCTCGTCGCTGTCCGAACCGTGGACGGTGTTGGCTTCGATCGATTCGGCCAGTTCCTTGCGGATCGTGCCCGGCTCGGCGTTGGCGGGGTTGGTCGCGCCCATGATGTCGCGGTTGCGCTGCATCGCGTTGTCGCCTTCGAGAACCTGGACCACAACCGGGCCGCTGATCATGAAATCGACCAGCTCACCAAAGAACGGGCGCTCCTTGTGGACCGCGTAAAAGCCCTCGGCCTGATCGCGGGTCATGTGGATCCGCTTGGAGGCGACCACGCGCAGCCCTGCTTCCTCGAGCATCTTGACGACCGCGCCGGTTAGGTTGCGGCGGGTCGCATCGGGCTTGATGATCGAGAAAGTGCGGTTACCGGCCATGACTGGGATCCTTGAAAGATTATTGCGTTCGCTTGGCGCGCGCCCCTAGCGGGGTTCATGCTGCGCTGCAAGTTGAGGGGGTGACTACGGCCCTTCGCGCCACTTGGCACCGTCCTGAACCCAGAACTTGCGCTCGACCCCGTCGCGCTCGCCCAGCATCCGCCAGCAGCCGCGCGCGCCGTCGATCTCGGCGGCGCCGAACAGCAGGAATACGCGCTCGAACGTGTCCAGCCCATCGTGCCAGACGCCGTCGGCCAGCGCTACGAAGCGCGCGCCGTTGGCGGCATCGGGCTGGTCTGTGAGAAGCACCGGCTGGCGCGCATCGTGCGCCCCGCCCGCCTCGCCGTGCGCCAGAAAATCTTCCGGCACATGGCTCCACAGCGCCTGAGAGACCGCGCCGCGTTGCGCTTCATCGCCGCTGATCACCAGCAGCCGCTCGCCTGCCTTGAGCGTGTGCGCCGCCAGCAGCGGCACCACCGCCTCGGCTGGGTCGCGGCTCAGCTGGTAGAAATCGACGCGCACCTACACGCCTACTTTTCCAGCGTATCGCGCACGTAGCGATCAAGCAGGCGTACGCCGAAGCCGGTGGCGCCCTTGTCCCAGGTGGCGCCGGGTTTGTCTGCCCAGACCACTCCGGCGATGTCGCAGTGCGCCCAGGCGACGCTCTTGTCGACAAAGCGCTGGATGAACTGCGCCGCGGTGATCGATCCGCCGAATCTTGGTCCGACGTTCTTCATATCGGCGATCGGTGAATCGATGAGCTTGTCGTAGGCCGGGCCCAGCGGGAAGCGCCACATCTTGTCGCCGCTGACCTTGCCAGCGGAAAACAGCGCATCGGCCAGCGCGTCGTCGTTGGAAAACAGCCCAGCGTGCTCGTGGCCCAGCGATACCATGATCGCCCCCGTCAGCGTGGCGAGATCGACGATCGTGGCGGGCGAGAACTGCTTTTGCGTCCAGGTGATCGCATCGCACAACACAAGGCGGCCCTCGGCGTCGGTGTTGATGACCTCGATCGTCTGGCCCGACATCGAAGTCACGACGTCACCGGGACGCTGCGCCGCGCCATCGGGCATATTCTCTACGAGCCCGCAGATTCCCACAACGTCGGCCTTGGCTTTGCGCAGCGCGAGCGTGAGCATCGCGCCTGCGACCGCGCCGGCCCCGCCCATGTCCCACTTCATGTCTTCCATGCCCGCAGGTGGCTTCAGGCTGATCCCACCGGTATCGAAGGTCACGCCTTTGCCCACGAACGCGGTCGGCTTGGCGACGCTCGCGCCCTTCCAGCGCATCGCGAGAATGCGCGAATCGCGGCGCGATCCTTGCCCGACGCCCAATAGCGCGCCCATTCCCAACGCGGTCATCGCCGCCTTGTCGAGAACCATGATCTCGATGCCGAGACCTTCGAGACGCTTCTGGCAGCGTTCGACGAAGCTTTCGGGGTAGATGATGTTGGCCGGTTCGGTGACCAGTTCGCGGGTGAAGGCGACCCCTTCGGCAACCGCCGACTCGGTTGTCCAGGCGGCTTCGCTGCCGGCGGGAGCGCCGATCACGGTGACTTCGGTCAGAGTTGGCTTGTGATCGGCGGCGAGCCGCGTGCGATAGATATCGTGGCGCCAACCACGCAGCACGGTGCCAAGGATCAGCGCCGCCACTTCCTCCGCGCTGGCTTCGCTCGCGCCCAGATCATAGGCAACCCCGGTCTCGCCCGATGTCAGATAGCGCGCGGTAACCGCTGCGCCCGCGCGTTCGAATGCAGCAATGCGGCCCTCGCCCGAAGGGTCGCCGATGCCGACCAGCACATTGCGGCGCAGATCGCCGCCGTCGCCCGCAAAACTTTCGAACACCTGTCCCAGCTTGCCCGCAAAGCGCGAGGCGCGCGCGGCATCGGCGATCCCGGTGGCGATCCCGGCGGGCAGCTTGTCCTGCTCGACAACCTGCACCACGAGCCGGGGTGCAGTGGACGCGGCGGCACTCTGGGCGACGAAAGTGACCTTCATGATGGGAAGCTCCTGGAGAACGGGGACGGCCCGGAAGGCGGGCGGAATGGCGTTGCGATTAAAGCGGGGCGGAGCGATAGGCAAGCCATGCATAGGTCGCCGCGGTCCGCTCCGCAAGCCACGATTTCAAGCTTGCGCGGGCTGTCTATCGGCCTCGTGCTTGCCTGCGCGCTTTCCTCGCTCGCCTGGCCAGCACTGGCCGCCGCGCAGGACGGTTCGGCCGCAGTCGATCAAAGCAAGGCCAAAACCAGCCCTGCCGACCCGCTCGGCGCTCGCCAGAACGAATCGTTCCCTGCCCCCGCGCTGTCGCAACCCGCCTCCCCCGCCGCCACTGCGCCGGGTGAGGAGCGGATCAACTTCGAGGCAGACCAGGTCGAATACGGCAGCGACACCCAGATCGTCACCGCCGCGGGCAATGTCGTGCTGGTGAAGGGCGACCAATCAGTGCACGCCGACAATGTCGTGTGGAACCGCCAGAGCGGCCAGATCGTCGCCACCGGCAACGTCCGCGCGGTCGATCAGGACGGCAACCTGTTACTGACCAACCGCGTTGAGCTGACCGACGAGCTCAAGGCCGGGATGATCGAGAACCTGCTGTTGGTCATGCGCGAAGGCGGACGGATCGCCGCAGACAAGGGCGTGCGCGACGCTGCCGGGCGGATCATCCTGACCAACGCCGCATACACTGCCTGCGCGGTCGAAAACACCTCGGGCTGCGCCAAGCGACCGAGCTGGCGGATCAATGCCAAGCGGGTGATCTACGATCCCGTCAGCCAGCGCGTGCGCTACGTTGGTGCCAAGCTGGAAATCTTCGGGATAGCGGTTCCGCTGCCGCTCCTTGCGCACTCGACCAACGGCTCGGCCGGATCGGGATTGCTGCCCCCGTCGCTTGGATTCTCGCGCTCGAACGGCGTCGAGTTCCAGCAAGGCTATTACCTGCGGCTGTCCCAATCGCGCGATCTGACCGTGGCGGGGCACGTTTATTCGCAAGTGTTGCCAATGATCTCGGCGCAGTATCGCGAGCTGACCGATATCGCCGCCTACCAGATCACCGGTTACGCCACGCGCAGCCCGCGTCTGCCGATCGACCAGACTGGCGCTACCAGTCGCCTCGATTTCCGCGGCGCGATCGATGCCAACGGGCGCTTTCAGTTCAGCCCCGAATGGAGCCTGACCAGCTCCGCCCGCCTGGCCACCGACCGCACGTTCCTGCGCCGCTATGAAATAAGCCGTGACGATCGCCTGCGCAACACGATCAATCTCGAACGGATCGACCCTGACAGCTATCTCAGCATCGCTGCCTGGGCGACCCAGACGCTTCAGGTCGGGGTCAACCAGGGCCAGGTCCCGATTGCCCTGCCCGCGATCGACTACCGGCGCCGGCTGACCGTGCCGGTAATCGGCGGCAAAGTGGAATTGCAGGCCAATTCGCTGGGGATTATCCGCGGCGATGGGCAGGATAGCCAGCGCGCGTTTGCCGGCGCTCGCTGGGATCTGCGCAAAATCACCGTCGCCGGGCTCGACGCAACGCTGACCGGGCTGGTGCGCGGCGACGTCTATCACAGCGACGAGAATTTCCTGACCGCCACCGCCGCCTATCGCGGCACGCCAGGGTGGCAGGCGCGCGGCATCGCACTCGCCGCGATCGACGTGAAGTACCCGCTGGTAGGCGCGTTCCTCGGCGGAACCCAGATCCTGACCCCGCGGATCCAGGTTGTGGCCAGCCCATCGATCAACAACTTCGATATCCCCAACGAGGATTCGCGCGCGATCGAGCTGGAGGATACCAACCTTTTCGCGCTCAACCGCTTCCCCGGTTACGACCGGGTCGAAGACGGCACCCGGTTTACGTACGGCATCGACTGGCGGTTTGAGCGGCCCGAATGGCGCGTCAGCAGTACAATCGGCCAAAGTTACCGGCTCACGTCCAAGCCGTCGTTCTTTCCCAACGGAACCGGGCTCACCAGCCGCACCTCCGATGTCGTGGGAAGGACCCAGGTGCGCTATCGCGAGTTCGTCTCGCTGACCCACCGTTTCCGCCTCGACAAGGATGGCCTGGCAGTCCGGCGCAACGAATTCGACGCGACGATCGGCAGCCACAAAACTTACCTTGAGCTGGGCTACCTGCGGCTCAATCGCGATATCGCCGCGTTCGAGGATCTTCAGGACCGTGAGGAACTGCGGGTCGCCGGACGGGTGGCATTCGCGCACTACTGGTCGGTGTTCGGATCGGGGGTGTTCAACCTGACCGACCGTAACGAGGATCCCTCGTTCACTTCCGACGGGTTCCAGCCGCTGCGCACCCGGCTTGGCGTCGCTTACGCAGACGAATGCCTTGAGATGAGCTTGACGTTCCGGCGCGATTACGTTTC
>JANMQW010000434.1:0-1746 GCA_031370725.1 Novosphingobium sp. | reverse complement strand
GTGACGCCGGGGCCCGCAGCGAGGTCGCGGATGCGCGCCTGGGTGAGCGGGGCGCCGCGCGGGGTCATGGCGAAGACGGGGTTGGCGGGGTGCTGCACGGCCGCATGATCCACCGCCGCCGCGACTATGTCAGCCTTGAGCACCATCCCTGCCCCACCACCCGCGGGGGTATCATCGACGGTGCGGTGCCTGTCGGTGGCGAATTCGCGGATGTGGACCGTATCGAGCGACCACGCCCCTTCGCCCAGCGCGCGTCCGGCAAGCGATAGGCCGAGCGGGCCGGGGAACATCTCGGGGTAGAGGGTGAGGACGGTGGCGGCGAAGGTCATGATTCAAATCGGTCGCGTATCTGAATGCCATAACCAACCCATGCCGACACCAAAGCTAAAAATGGCCGACAGCGCGAACGCGATCAACCCGAAGCCCCAGCCGCTCCCCAACGAATTGAATGCCATCCACCATGCGAACGCGGGCAACGGAACGAAGCTGAGAGATAAAGCAAGCAGCCTGATCCTCGCCCGCCAAGGGCGTGCCAAGACGAACTTGGTTATTGCCGCGATGCAGAACGCGCCAAGCATGACAATCAAAAGGATCGTCATCGCGTCCAGTTCTCGACTTTCAAACCCAGCACATTGGCAAAGTGCTTTTCGTTGTCCGTTATCACCGTCAAACCACGCGACAGCGCGTGCGCTGCGATCAAGCGATCGAAGCTGCCGCGTTTGAAGGGAATCGTCGCGTAAGCCTTTGCTGCTTCGCAATCGAAGTCGAGCACTTCGACGCGCTCCAGGAAGGCCGCAAGCTGCTGGGCCGGCGGCGGCTTCTCATTTGCCGATCCGAAATACACCTCGGCCAGAGCGACCGCCGAGGTCACCATATCGTCGGCATCACATTCACCAGCTCGCCGCCTGAGCGGCGCGCTGAGGTCCATCGTGAGCTTAATGACGATGTTGGAATCGAGGAGATACTTCATTTGCTCTGTTCGTTACTGTGTCCCCAATCCAGAGCACGCTCTTCGAACCACCGGTCATCGGGATCGATCAGGCGCAAGCTGGTTGCGCTGCCCGCGACTTTATCGATGTCGAATTTGCGTTTTGGCTTGTCCTTGAGCCGAAGCACGAGATCACCGTTCTCTTCGGCGACTGTCCATTCACGCTCAGGCTCCACGCCGAGGACAGCAGGCATCCGGATCGCGACTGAATTGCCCGACTTGAAGCTTTTGGCGGTGTATTCTTTGCCCATCGCGGCCTCCGTATATACACGATGTATATACTAGCCGACCCATGCGGCGTCAATGACAAGGCCGCCCGGATCACTCCATTCCGGAACCGATTCACGCCGCATCGGCACCATGAAGCGCGAGCCGTCCGGCTTCTCGATCTCAACCACGTCGCCAGCGCCGAAGTTCTCGACCGCGACGCACACGCCCAGCGCCTCGCCCTCGGTGGAGGTCGCGGGCAGGCCGATCAGGTCGGCGTAGTAGTATTCGCCCTCGCCCAGCGGCGGCAGGGCCGAGCGGGGGACGGTCAGCGTGGTGCCGCGCAGGGCTTCGGCGGCGGTGCGGTCGGATACGCCGGAAAGGCGGGCGATGGCGCCCCCCTTGCCGTCGTCCTTGAGCTTTTCGACCGTCAGCGCACCGCCGTTAAACGTCTTGTGCGGTTTCAACGACGCAAAGCCCTCGCCGAACAGCTTGAGCCGGACCTCGCCCGTCACGCCGTGCGCGCCGATGATGGCAGCGAGCGTGACGGG
>JANMQW010000432.1:0-1628 GCA_031370725.1 Novosphingobium sp. | reverse complement strand
CTCCGCCGCGTTCGAGGGCGCGCTGGCGGGGATTCGCTCGATTGCGCTGAGCCAGGTCTACGCGCGTGAGGGGATGGCCGACACGGTGCCGTTCGCGGTCGCCGAGGCTTGGGGCGAGCGCGTGCTGCGCCCGCTGCTGGGTGCGCCGTTCGCAGAACGCACGCTGGTCAACGTCAACTTTCCCGCGATCGAGCCGGATGCGGTGCAGGGCATCCGCGTGGTCCGTCAGGGGTTCCACGATTACGCCCGCGGCAGCGTGGTCGAGGGCACCGATCCGCGCGGCTATCATTATTTCTGGTTCGGCCTCCACGGGATCGAGCACACCCCCGGCCACGCCACCGATCTGGAGGCGATCGCCGACGGGTTCGTTTCGGTCACCCCGCTCCAGCTCGACCTGACCCACGCCGATTCGCTGCTCGCGCTGGGCGAACGGTTCGCGCGGTGAGGCGTATCGCTGCCGCACTGCTGCTGTCCGCCATGCTGGCGGGGTGTGTGGGTAGCGAGCGTCCGGCACGGGTGAGCGAGGCGCGCGGCGGGTACGTCGTGCGATCCGGCGATACGCTGTCGTCGATCGCCGCGCGCAACGGCCTGATGCTGAGCGCGCTGGCCCGCGCAAATGCGATCCCGGCGCCCTATCTGATCCGCGTCGGGCAGCGGCTGGTCATTCCTAAACGTGGGCCTGCCCCGGTTCGGCGGATGGAGAGCCGCCCGGTGGTCCAGCCGTTGCCGACCGCCGCGCCCATTCCCACGCCGACGTTTTCGCCCCGGCGACCGGTTGCCACCTCCGCCATTGCTGGCGCACCCCGGCTGGTCTGGCCCGCAGACGGCCCGGTCGCCGAAAACTTTGGCAGCGGCGCCGATCCGCGCGGGATCGCCTTGGCGACGCTAAGCGGTTCCGCAGTGCGCGCCGCGGCGGGCGGCACGGTGATCTTCGCCGGGACCGAGCCCCAGAAATACGGCCAACTGGTGCTAATCGATCACGGCGGCGGCTGGGTGACCGCCTACGGCCACCTCGCCAAGCTGATCGTGCGCCAGGGCGAGCGGGTCGCCAGCGGCGCGCGGCTGGGCTTCACCGGCGGCACCGGCAACGATGCGCGGCTGCACTTCGAACTGCGCCGGGACAACGAGCCGCGCGATCCCTTGCCCCTGCTGCCCGCGCGGTTCTAGTCTACTGGCGGGGAGAACCGCATGACCGACCTGATCCTAGTCCTCGACGCCGGCACCACCTCGACCCGGGCGATGGCGTTTGCCCGCGATGGCGCGATCCGGGCGGTTTCGCAGTGCGAGATCACCCAGCACTATCCGCAGCCCGGCTGGGTCGAGCACGATGCACACGAGATCTGGGAAGCCACGCTACGCTGCGCCCGCGAGTGCCTGAGCGCGGCGGGCGGGGCGCAGAATTTCGCCGCCATCGGGATCACCAACCAGCGCGAGACCGTGGTCGCGTGGGATCGCACGAGCGGCGAGCCGCTCGCACGTGCAATCGTCTGGCAGGATCGCCGCACCGCGCCATTCTGCGACACACTGCGCGAAGGCGGACACGAGGCGGCGGTCCAGCAGGCCACCGGATTGCTGCTCGACCCCTATTTCTCCGCCACCAAGATGCGCTGGCTGCTCGACAACTCGGG
>JANMQW010000416.1:0-5784 GCA_031370725.1 Novosphingobium sp. | reverse complement strand
CTCTACCGCCGGGTGATCTTCGGGGTGCAGAAGAACGCCGATGCCGCCGCGATGCCCGATCTCGATGCGCGCGAATGGGCGATGATGGTGCCGCTGGCTTTGGCGGTGCTGTGGATGGGGGTCTATCCCGAAAGCTTCCTCGCGCCGATGCGCGCAGATATCGGTGCGCTCGATGCCCGGCTGGCGCAGGCGCGCCCTGA
This sequence comes from Novosphingobium sp., assembly GCA_031370725.1. Lineage (GTDB taxonomy): Bacteria > Pseudomonadota > Alphaproteobacteria > Sphingomonadales > Sphingomonadaceae > Novosphingobium. Next base: position 5,584 of record JANMQW010000416.1, on the reverse strand, counting down.
GGGTGATGCAAAGATAAAGGTCGCCGCTGCCAAGCCTGCCGCTGCGGCTCACGGGGAGGCCCGCTGATGGACCTCTTCCGTTCGCTCATGCTCGTCTTGCCCGAAGAAGTACTGAGCCTTTCCGGACTGGCGCTGCTGCTGGTCGCTGCGTGGGGTGGGGACAAGGCCTCGCGACTGATCTCTATCCTGTGCGTCGCCGCGCTCGCCGGCGCTGCCTTCATGGTCGCGCCCGCGCTGTGCAGCGGTGCGGCGGGCGCAGGGACCGAAGCGTTCGGCGGCCAGTATCGCGCCGATGCCTTTGCCGCGTTCGCCAAGCTTCTGATCTATGGCGCCGCCGGGGTAACGCTGATCGTCGCGCCCGCTTTTTTCGACCGGGTCAAGGCGATGCGCGCCGAATTCCCGCTGCTGGTGCTGTTCGCCGCGCTCGGCATGGGGCTGATGGTCTCGGCCACCGACCTGCTCACGCTTTACATCGGGCTCGAACTCAACTCGCTGTCGGCTTACGTGCTGGCATCGTTCCTGCGCAGCGATGAGCGGTCCGCCGAGGCCGGGCTCAAGTATTTCGTGCTCGGCGCGCTCGCCAGCGGCATCCTGCTGTTCGGGATGAGCCTGGTCTATGGCTTCACCGGCACCACCTCTTTCACCGGGATCCGGGCGGTCCTCACTGGCGAGATCGGCACCGGGGCGCTGTTCGGGGTGATCTTCATGCTGTGCGGGCTGGCCTTCAAGATCAGCGCCGCGCCGTTCCACATGTGGACGCCCGACGTGTACGAAGGCGCGCCCACACCCGTCACGGCGTTCTTCGCCACCGCGCCCAAGGTCGCTGCGCTGTGCCTGACGATGCGCGTGGCGCTCGATGCGTTCGGCGCACAAGTGGGGGCATGGCAGCAAATCGTGATCTTCGCCGCGTTGCTCTCGATCGTGATCGGTGCGCTGGGCGCGATCGGCCAGGCCAACATCAAGCGACTGCTCGCCTATTCGTCGATCAACAACGTCGGCTTCATGCTGATCGGCCTTGCCGCCGCCACCCCCAAGGGTGCTTCGGCGATGCTGGTGTACCTGGCGATCTATGTCGCGATGTCGGTCGCTGCGTTCGTCGCGGTGCTGCTGCTGCGCGATGCCGAAGGCGCCTCGGTCGAGGCGATCGGCGACCTTGCGGGCCTCTCGCGGACCCGCCCGTGGCTCGCGCTGAGTCTGGCCGCGGTGATGTTCAGCCTGGCGGGCATTCCTCCGCTGTTCGGGTTCTGGGGCAAGTTTCTGGTGTTCCAAGCCGCAGTCGAAGCGCATCTGGTGGCGCTTGCCGCGATCGGCATCGCCGCCTCGGTGATCGGGGCATTTTACTACATCAAGATCGTCAAGATCATGTACTTTGACGACGCTGTCGATCGGGTGAAAGGCGCAGGCGACTGGGCCCACACCGCAATCCTGGCGCTGGCGACGCTGGCAATCTCGCCGCTGGGGTATTTGCTCACGCGGTGGCTCGGCGGGCTGGCGGATAGCGCGGCAGCAGCGCTGTTCCTGGCCGCTTGATCCGCATCCTAGACGAAACCGGCTCGACCAACGCCGATCTGCTCGCGCTCGGGTGCGATGCGCGCGAGGGTGATTGGCTGGTCGCGCGGCGGCAGACCGCGGGTAAGGGCCGTGCCGGGCGGCAGTGGGAGGACGGTGCGGGCAACTTCATGGGTTCGACCGTGATCATGCTTCGCCCCGGCGATCCGCTGCCACAGACACTGGCGCTGGTGACCAGCCTGGCGGTGGCCGAAGCAGTTGGCGCGGTGCCCGGCGCGCCGAACGTCATGCTCAAGTGGCCCAATGATCTGCTGGTCGATGGGGCCAAGCTGGCAGGCATCCTGCTCGAACGGGCGGGCGACAGCGTGGTGATCGGGGTCGGGGTCAACCTGCTGCATGCGCCCGACGTTCCGGGGCGCAAGACCGCCGCGCTGACCGATCACGGAGCCAGGATCGACCCTGTCGATTTCGCCGAACTGCTTGCCGATTGCTTCGCCGCAACTCTCGCACGCTGGCGCGGCGGTGCGTGGGACGCCTTGCGCGACGCTTGGCTGGCGCGCGCCCATCCCGTCGGAACGGCGCTGTCGTTCAACGATCGCGAGGGCCAACCGATCGTCGGCGCTTTTGCCGGGCTCGGCGTCGATGGTGCGGCGCTTCTTCGCTTGGCGGACGGCACCACCCGGCCTATCCACGCCGGCGATGTGGAACTGGTAGGTAACGATGCTTCTCGCGCTTGATGTAGGAAATACCAACGCGGTGTTCGCGGTCTGTGAGGGCCGGCAAATCCGCGCGCGCTGGCGGATCGCGACCGACGCGCGGCGTACTGCCGATCAGTACGCAGTGTGGCTGATCCAGTTGATGGCGATCGAGAATATTAAGCGCTCGGAGATCGATCAGATCATCGTTTCCAGCGTGGTTCCGCGCGCGCTCCACAACCTCGATGTGCTGGCGCAGAAGTACTTCGGGCTCCATCCGATCATCGCCGGACAGGGCCCCAGCGGGTGGGGCTTTCAGGCCGATGTCGATGAGCCGCGTTCGCTGGGCGCCGACCGTGCGGTCAATATCATCGCCGCGCACGAAGCGCACGAAGGCGACCTGATCATTGTCGATTTCGGCACCGCGACGACCTTCGATGCAATCGACTCGGTGGGCACCTACAAGGGCGGGATCATTGCCCCGGGGATCAACCTCAGCCTCGAGGCGCTTGTCTCGGCGGCCGCCAAATTGCCGCGGATTGCGATCGAGAAGCCACTCACCAACTCGGTGCTTGGCCGCAACACCGAAGACCAGATGCAGATTGGCGTGTTCTGGGGTTACGTCGCGATGATCGAGGGACTGATCGCGCGGATGCGCGCCGAGATCGGGCGCCCGTGCAAGGTCATCGCCACCGGCGGGCTGGCGGTACTGTTCGACCAGCAGACCCAGATCTTCGACCACGTCGACCCCGATCTCACCCTCACCGGCCTCGCCATCCTCGCGGAGCGTGCGCGGGCTGGCTGATTTCTCTCCCCATTCCCCAAATGCAGAACTGAGACCCCATGACCCCCGGTAATGAATTGCTGTTCCTTGCGCTTGGCGGCTCGGGCGAGATCGGGATGAACGTCAACCTTTATGGCTGCGACGGCAAATGGCTGATGGTCGATCTGGGGATGACCTTCGCCGATCCGTATTACCCCGGCGTCGACCTGGTTTTTGCCGATCTCGAATTCATCGAGGAGCGCCGCAAGGACTTGCTCGGCATCGTCCTGACCCATGCCCACGAAGACCACATCGGCGCGGTGCCCTATTTCGCCGCCGAGCTCGGCGTGCCGCTCTATGCCACCCCGTTCACCGCCTATCTGGTGCGCGACAAGCTCGCCGAAGCTGGGCTGCTCGACACCGTCAAGCTGATTGAGATCGAGAACGAGGGCAGCCTCAGCCTTGGCCCGTTCGACATAGAATATGTCCCGCTCGCGCACTCGATCGCCGAGGGCAACGCGCTGATCATCGACACGCCTTATGGTCGGGTGTTTCATACCGGCGACTGGAAGCTGGATGAGGATCCGCTGATCGGGCTGCCGGCCACCGCCGAAGAACTCACCGCGATCGGCGACGAGGGCGTACTCGCGCTGGTCTGCGATTCAACCAACGTGTTCAATCCCGAGTCTTCGGGTTCGGAAAGCGCGGTGCGCACCGGGCTGCTCGAAATGGTCGGCAAATTCGATGGACGGCGGGTAATGGTAACGACCTTCGCCTCAAACGTCGCGCGGCTGCAAACCTTGGGCGAAGTCGCCGAGGCGACCGGACGGCGGTTGTGCGTCGCCGGGCGCTCGCTCGATCGTATCATCGGCGCCGCGCAATCGACCGGCTATCTGCTCGATCTGCCCGAACGCGTCGATTTCGATGCAGCGATGCGCCTGCCGCGCGGCGAGGTGCTGATCCTGGCAACGGGAGGCCAGGGCGAACCGCGTGCCGCCTTGGCCCGAGTCGCGTCCGAACAGCATCCGATCAAGCTGGTCGAAGGCGATGTCGTGCTGTTTTCCAGCCGCCAGATTCCGGGCAACGAGATCGCCATCGGCCGGATCATGAACCAGCTCGCAGCGCGCGGGATTGAAATGGTCACCGATCGCCAGGGTTTCATCCACGTCTCCGGACATCCCGGACGCCCAGAACTTCAGGCGCTGTACGGCTGGCTCCAGCCCGAAATCCTCGTCCCCGTCCACGGCGAGATGCGCCACATGCGCGAACAGGCGCGGCTGGGCCGGGCCGAGGGGATTCCCCACGCGGTGCTCCAGGGCAACGGCGATCTGGTGCGGCTGGCACCGGGCAAGCCGGGTCGGATAGCGCAAGTCCGCAGCGGTCGGCTGGTGCTCGATGGTGACATCATCAGCCCCGCCGATGGCGAGGCGATGGCCGCGCGTCGGCGGCTGGGGCTGAACGCACTGGTGGTGGTGGCGCTGGCTGTATCGGCCAACGGGCGGGTGGTCTCCGCGGTCGAAGTCGCTGCGTTGGGGCTACCGCTCGATGAGGACATGGTCGCGTTCGTTGCCGAGACCCAGACCGACGTCGAACGCGGCGTCCACGCGCTGAAGGGCGCCAAGGGGCGCGATCGCGAGGCAGTGCGCGAGGCCGTGCGCCTCGCCGCGCGCCGTGCCGCGCAACGCTGGTCAGGCAAGAAGCCGGTAGTCCAGGTCATGCTGCGGGAGAGTTGAGATGCGCTGGACCTCAGCCTTGGCAATCTATTTCCTGTTCCTGTCGTTGAGCCTGTTCGTGGTTCTGCCGTTCGGCATTCGCAACCACCACGAAACCGGCGAGGCAATGGTCGATGGCCAATCCGATGGGGCCCCAGCCAATTTCAATGCGCGAAAGCTGGCGATCAATACCACCATCGTCGCGACGATCGCTTTTGCCTTGTTCTATGCCAATTACGTTGAAGGCTGGATCCAGCCCGACATGGTCAACCTGTTCGGCAAGCCGCCCACGCCTGAAGGGTGAGGCAGATCAGGTCCGCAAGCGCTCGATTGCCTGGGCCATCGCAACATAGAGCTTGCCCATGTCGGACGAAAGCAGGGTAACGCCCAACGCGTTGCCATCGCGGGTGGAGAGCAGCCCGCGCAGCATCGCCTCGAAATCGTGGATGTAGTGGTTCACGTTCTCGCGGAAATCGCGCTCGGCTTCATAATGCTGGACCACCGAGCGCGCTTCGATCCCATCGAGCAGGGTAACAGCCCGGCGTGTGAAGATACCGCGATCTCCGCGCAGGTACGAAGCCCACGCGGTGTCGGCGACGTCGGCCGAGAGCGACTTGGCGATGTCGATCGCCACCGAGTTCAACGATTCGGTGATGAGCGCCGCGCGGCGGGCGAAGTCGCTGTCGACTTGCTCTTCGGCGCGCTCGCGGGCGTGGCCGACGCGGCGCTCGAGGTTGCCGGCGAGTTCATCGACGCGCGCCAGTTGATCGCGCAAGTTGACCGCGGCCTCGCGGCTGGCGCTGGCGGCACGAGCCACTGCGGCCTCGAGTTCGGCGACCAGTTCGTCCGCCCGCCCGCTCATCGCCTGTTCCAGCGCGGCCTTGCTGCGCTCGCCCAGGGTGTCG
>JANMQW010000405.1:0-1508 GCA_031370725.1 Novosphingobium sp. | reverse complement strand
ACCTTGTGGCCGCGCGATTCGAGCGCATCGGCGACGCCGTTGCCGGACATCAGCGAGACCGGGCGTTCAGACGACCAGCCGCCCATAAGGACCGCGACGTGGAGTTTGCCAAGGCTCACGACTTCCCCACCCGCTGAATTTCCCATTCCAGTTCCACGCCCGATTGCGCCTTCACCCGCCGCCGCACTTCGTCGCCGAGCGCTTCGATGTCGGCGCTGGTCGCGGTGCCGGTGTTGATCAGGAAATTCGTGTGCTTTTCGCTTACTTGTGCCCCGCCTACGCTCAGCCCGCGGCAGCCCGCGGCATCGACCAGTTGCCAGGCCTTGTGGCCAACAGGGTTCTTGAAGGTTGAGCCACCGGTCTTGCTGCGCAACGGCTGGCTGGCCTCGCGGCTGGCGGCGATGCGGTCCATTTCGGTTTGGATCGCCGCGGGCTCGCGGGGGCGACCGCGGAACCGCGCGGCGACGACGATCGCGCCTTCGGGCAGTTCAGAATGGCGGTAGGTATAAGCGAGGTCGGCCACTGCCAGCGTTACCAATTCACCCGAACGCAGGACTACGTCGCAGTCGATCAAAATATCCCTGACCTCACCGCCATAAGCACCGCCGTTCATCCGCACGAACCCGCCGACGGTGCCGGGGATTGAGCGCAGGAACTCCAACCCGGCGATGCCGCGGTCGCGCGCGGTCGAGGATACCAGGATGCCCGAAGCCCCACCGCCGCAATCGAGCGTGGTGGCGTCGACTGCGACGACCTTGGCGAACGCCTTGCCCAAACGGACCACCACGCCGGGCACGCCACCATCGCGGACGATCAGGTTCGAGCCGAGGCCGAGCGCCATAACCGACAGCGCGGGATCGAGATCGCGCACAAAATCTTGCAGGTCGGGAAGATCTTTCGGCTCGAACAGCCACTCGGCCGCGCCGCCCGACTTGAACCACACCAGCGGTGCCAGCGGCGCGTGCGGCGTAAGCTTGCCGGCCACGCTGGGGAGGGTATCGGACATCACCAGCCCCACAACTTCAGCCAGTCGCGCTGCGCCTTGGCCAGCTTTTCTCCGGCGGCAAGCGTTTCCTTCTGCCAGCGCGCCACCGCCTGGCCGGAATCGAGCAACTGGCGGGCAAGTTCGAGCTGCTTTTGCTGCGCCGCTAGCGCGGCTTTACCCAAAGCAAACGGATCGCGGTTGCGCCGGGTCACGCCGCCTTGCTCCCCAGCGCGTCGACGGCATCGGCCAGCCCGGCGGCCCACTTGGTGATGTCACCCGCACCAAGACAAACGACCATGTCGCCCGACTCGAGCGTTTGGGCCAAAGCTTCGGCCAGCTCGCTCGGCCCGGCCACTGTAGCGGCGGCACGATGACCGCGCGCCTTTAGCCCAGCAATCAGCGCATCCGAATCCACGCCCTCGATCGGCGCTTCACCCGCAGGATAAACCGGCGCCGCATAGACCACGTCGGCGTCGTTGAAGGCGCCCTGGAAATCATCCATCAGATCGCGCAGGCGGGTAAA
>JANMQW010000388.1:0-2535 GCA_031370725.1 Novosphingobium sp. | reverse complement strand
CATCGCCACCTGATCGCGGCAGCGGCGGCCCTGGCACACGCCCATTCCGGCGCGGGTCAGCCGCTTGATCTGGTCCGGATTGGGTGGTCCATCGGCGAGCAGCGTTTCGAGCGAGCGGGCGCACATCGGGGCGGGGCGGGCGAGATAGTTGGGCGGTTGCACCCCGATCAGATCGGCTCGGGTCACTTCCTCGCACTGACACACGATCGTATCGGGCGCGCTCACCGCTGACAGCGCGCGCATCCAGTCCATGCGGTACTCGATATGGTCGAAGCCGGTGTCGACAAGTCCGGCGCAACTTCCGACGGCGGACACCGTGGCTTCGCCGCCGGGAATATAGCCGCCTCGCGCGGCGTTGAGCGCGCGCGGGCCGTTCATCGCATCGACCAATTCGATCGATGGCACCAGCCCGACCGCAACGCAGATTGTATCGCAGGCGATCACCTCTCCCGAAGCGAGCGTGGCCGCTTCGACCCCTTCGATCCCGCCCTTGGTCGAAGCGACAGTCTGGCCGCAGCGTATCGCAATCCCCGCAGAATTCACGCGCTCAAGCAGTTCGGCGGAACCCTGCGGCGAACTGCGGACGTCGACCAGTGCAGCGACTTCCAGCCCGTGTTTGTGGGCGAGCAGTGCGGTCTCCAGCGCCAGATCGTGCGACCCCAGCACCACCAGGCGGCGTCCGGCAAACGCGTCATAGCGGGTCAGCAGCATCCGCAGCGCAGCCGCGCCCATGACTCCGGGCTGGTTCCAGCCGGGGAACGCCAGCGCCAGATCGCGCGCGCCGGTGGCCAGCACGATCCGCCCGAACCCGACCAGCCACGAACGGGTCGCATCGGCTAGGCCGACGACTTGGTCGGGCAGGCTCGAAACGCCCGGACCGTTGCGATAAACCCCCCAGGCGCTGGTCCCGAGCAGCACTTCGACGCCGGCCTCCAGCGCCTGTTCCAGCGCGGGCGCGCTCATGAAAATCGCCTCGAGCATGCGTTCGCTGTTCTGGGTGGCGGCGGTCATCCGCCCGCCGAAATAAAGCGGCACATCATTACCCATCAGCGCCCCGGAGACGGGGTTCTCGTCGACGAGCAGGACCGAGGAACCTGCCGTAACCGCCGCGATGGCAGCCTTCGTTCCGCTGCGCCCCGCGCCTACCACGACGAGGTCATAGCGCGCTTCCGGCGCGCTTCTGGTCCCGTTGATCGCGCACAGATCGGTGCCGGTAAAGTTAAGTTTCATCACACCGGGTCCAATGCCTGGGCGAGATCCGCGATCAGATCGTCGACGTGTTCCAGCCCCACCGACAGGCGCACGGTGCCATCGGTGATCCCGCCGGCCAGCCGCTGTTCGGGCGGAACCGCATAATGCGTGGTGCTGGCCGAGTGACAGATCAGCGTTTCCGATCCGCCCAGGCTCACCGCCAGCTTCATCAGCCGCAGCCGGTCGAGCATCCGGAACGCCTCGGCCTCGCCGCCGTGAAGGTGGAACGAAAAGGTCGATCCGGCGGCCTTGCACTGGCGGTCATAGACCTCGCGTTGGCGGCTGCCTTTGGGCAGGAAGCCCAGATAAGTCACGCCCGCCACCTTGGGATGATCGCGCAGGAATTGGGCCACGCCGCGGGCATTGGCCATCGCCCGTTCGGTCCGGACATGCACCGATTCGAGGCTGCGCAAGACTAGCCACGAGGTATAGGGATCGAGGTGGTTGCCCCAGCTGGTACGCAGCATTCGCAGGCCGTCGATCAATTCGCGCCGCCCGGTGATCCCACCCGCCAGCAGATCGCTGTGCCCCCCGCAGTATTTGGTCAGCGAGGTCATACACAGATCCACGCCTAGCTCGATAGGGCGCTGCGCAAACGGTCCGAGCAGCGTGTTATCGACCACCACCAGCGGGCGGTGGCCCTGTTGCTGACCGACCTCATCGGCAATCCGCACCATCAGCGCCAGATCGACGATTGCCGCGGTCGGATTGGCCGGGGTTTCGGCAATGATCAGCTTTAGCGGACCCTTCGCGATTGCCGCTTGTGCCGCCGCGCGCACGTCTGCCTCGTCGGTTCCATCGAGATAGGCCGCGGCGTGGCTGCCAAAGCGCGGCATGATGATGTTGTAGAGCATGTCCACCCCGCCATAGATCGGGCGGCCGTGGATCACGCTGTCACCGGGTTGGAGATAGGCGAGCGCGATCGAGGAATGGGCGGCCATGCCGCTGCAGAACGCCGCACCGGCCTCGGCCCCGTCGATCGCCGCCAGCCGCGCCTCGAGGATGTCGAGCCCAGGATGGCCGAGCCGCGAGTAGATATGGTGGCTCTGCCCGGCCTGCGGCCCGGTACCGGCGAAGAAGGCCTCGTGGACATCCTTGGCGTGCTGCGCCGACGGATAGACGAAGGTCGAGGTCATGTAGATCGGGGCCTTGACCGATCCCGATGCGCTGTGCGGATCGTAACCAAACGATACCGCGAGCGTTTCCGGCCTCACGCCGGGGGGCGGATCAATCGACATGGGCGGCAAGGTAGGCGTTGGCGGTATCGCAATACCAGTCGGTAAA
>JANMQW010000384.1:0-7454 GCA_031370725.1 Novosphingobium sp. | reverse complement strand
CATCTGGCCGACCTGGTTGCTGTCGTCGTCGATCGCCTGCTTGCCGGTGATGATGATCCCGGGCTGCTCTTCGTCGGCGATCGCCTTGACGATCTTGGCGACCGCAAGCGGCTCCACCATATCGTCGGTCATCACCAGGATCGCGCGATCGGCGCCCATCGCCAGCGCGGTGCGCAACGTTTCCTGCGCCTTTTGCGGACCGACCGAAACCGCGATGATCTCGCTCACCGCACCTTTTTCCTTGAGGCGGATGGCTTCCTCGATTGCGATCTCGTCGAACGGGTTCATGCTCATCTTGACGTTGGCGAGATCGACGCCGCTGCCGTCGGATTTGACCCGCGGCTTCACGTTGTAATCGATCACGCGCTTGACGCAGACCAGGGCTTTCATCGAACTTCCTTCTTGAACAGGGTGCGGCTCAGGCCGCCTTTTTCACTTCTGCAACGATCTTGCGCGCCGCGTCGCCCAAATCGTTGGCCGCGACGATCGGCAAACCAGAACCGGCCAAGATCGCCTTGCCCTCATCGACATTGGTGCCTTCGAGGCGGACTACAAGAGGTACCTTGAGGTCAACCTCGCGCGCGGCGGCAACGATGCCGTCGGCGATGATGTCGCACTTCATGATGCCACCGAAGATGTTGACGAGGATACCCTCGACCGCAGGGTCGGAGAGGATGATCTTGAACGCCGCGGTGACCTTTTCCTTGCTTGCGCCGCCGCCGACATCGAGGAAGTTTGCGGGGAACGCGCCGTTCAATTTGATGATGTCCATCGTCGCCATCGCCAGCCCCGCGCCGTTGACCATGCAGCCGATGTTGCCGTCGAGCTTGATGTAGGCGAGATCGGATTTGCTGGCCTCGACCTCGGCGGGGTCTTCCTCGGTTTCGTCGCGCAGCGCCTCGATGTCGGGGTGACGGTACATGGCGTTCGAATCGAAGCTCATTTTGGCGTCGAGCACGAGCATCTTGCCATCGGTGGTCTCGACCAGCGGGTTGATCTCGAGCATCGAACAGTCGGTAGCGATGAAGGCATCGTAGAGTTGGCGCGCGAGCTTCTGTGCGGCCTTGTTGGTCTCGCCGGTCAGCTTGAGCGCATAGGCAACCGCGCGGCCGTGGTGCGGCTGAAAACCCTGCGCGGGGTCGATCGTCAGCGTGGTGATCTTCTCGGGAGTGTCGTGCGCGACATCCTCGATGCTCATCCCGCCTTCGGTCGAGACAACTATCGCCACCCGCCCGCTGGCGCGATCGACGAGCAGAGCGAGGTAGTATTCCTTGGCGATATCCACCCCATCGGTCACGTACAGCCGACTGACCTGCTTGCCGGCTTCACCCGTCTGGATCGTGACCAGCGTGTTGCCGAGCATTTCGCGGGCGTTGGACTCGACTTCCTCGAGCGATTTCGCCAGCCGGACCCCGCCCTTGGCATCGGCGGGCAGTTCCTTGAACTTGCCCTTGCCGCGCCCGCCTGCATGAATTTGCGACTTCACCACCCACAGCGGCCCGGGAAGCTGCTTGGCCGCGGCGACCGCCTCTTCCACGGTCAGCGCCGGAAAGCCCGCAGGCACCGCGATCCCGGATTTGGCGAGCAGTTCCTTGGCCTGGTATTCGTGGATGTTCATGCACGGGTCCCGAATAACAATGGAGTAAAGAATCCCGCACGTTGCAGGCGCGAAGGCGCCTAAGCACAGGGGGCGGCTTTTGAAAAGGGGGCGTGTTAACCGATCGGTTAATCGGCTGCCCGCGGCTTGCAGACGGTGGCGAAAAAGCACAAGCCGCCTGCACCGTGATTGACCGCCCCCGCCTTGAACAGATCGTCCGCCAGGCCGCAGCCATCGCGCTCGCGGCCTGGCCGGGACACGGTCATGCGCTGGAAGTGTGGGATAAATCTCCCGACAATCCGGTGTCCGCTGCGGACATCGCGGTCGATGCGTTTCTCAAACGCGAACTGGGGGCGCTGCTACCCGCAGCCGGGTGGCTCTCCGAAGAAACCGTCGATCATCCCGAGCGGCTCGAACGCGGGCTGTGCTGGCTGGTCGATCCGATCGACGGGACGCGAGATTTTATTCGCGGGCGCCCCGGCTGGTCTGTCTCGGTGGCGCTGGTCAGCGAGGGACGACCGCTGTTCGGAATACTTGCAGCTCCTGCACGCGACGAATTCTGGAGCGCCGAGGCAGGACGCGGAGCATGGCGCAACGGCGTGGCGCTGACTGCCAGCAGCCGCACATCTCTGGCTGGATCGCGTGTGCCCGCCGATGCGCTGCCGCGCCCCGATGCCGATCTGGTGGTCGTGGACAAGCCCAACTCAATCGCACTGCGGATCGCGATGGTCGCCGCCGACGAGGCCGACCTGCTCGCCACCTTGCGCTGGGGGTTCGAGTGGGACGTCGCCGCGGCAGCGCTGATCGCGCGCGAGGCGGGGGCGGCGGTGAGCGACGCGTTCGGCCAGCCGCTGGCTTATAACAAGCGCGATCCACGCGCCTTCGGAGTGCTGGTCACCTCGCCCGCGATCCACGCGGCGGCGGTCGATAGGCTGGCGGAACGGGCGGAAAAGCTGGGGCGTTAGGCCTCAGGCAAATTCCTCGGTGTCGATGGTGCGCTGCATCGCTTCGGAATAGCGCGGCCCGGCGACCGTCTCGCGGTTGATCAGCGACTCCAACTCGGACACAACCGGCAACGGCAGCTCCCAGTCCGAGCGGGCGATGTTTTCTTCCAGATGGACAATGCTGGCGGTTCCAGGGATCGTCACCACGTGATCTCCGCGAGACAGTACCCAGGCCAGCGAGAGCTGCGCCGGGGTCACCCCTTCGCGCACAGCGATGGCTTCGAAACGCTCGATCAGCGCGCAATTTGCGATCCAGTTGTCGCCGGCGAAACGCGGCATGGTGCGGCGGATGTCCTTTGGGCCGAGCGTGGCTTGGTCGCGCAGCCCGCCCGCCAGTGCGCCGCGCGCAACGGGAGAGAACGCCACGAACGTCGTGCCCAGTTCGCGGCAGGCTTCAAGCACCGCGATCTCGGGGTTGCGGGTCATCAGCGAGTATTCGGTTTGCATCGCGGCGATCGGGTGGACCGCAGACGCCTTTCTGAGCGTATCGGCGGACATCTCGCTTAGCCCAATCGAACCGATCTTTCCCTCGCGCACCAACTCGGCCAGTGCCCCGATCGAGTCCTCGATCGGCACGGTGAAATCGCGACGGTGGAGGTAATAAAGGTCGATGCGGTCGGTCTGAAGCAACCGCAGCGATTCGTCGAGCGCGGTGCGGATCGTCTCGGGGCGACAATCGATTCGGCGCTTGTCGCCATCGACGATGATCCCGGTTTTCGAGGCGAGGAAGAACCGGTCGCGCTGCGCCGCCAGCGTTTTGCCGATCAGCGTTTCGTTATGGCCCAGGCCATAGATCCGCGCGGTATCGAGGTGGTTGTAACCAAGCTCCAGCGCGCGTTCGAGCAGGCGGGCGCCGTCTTCGTCCGAAGGTGGGGTGCCATAGGCCCAGCTCAATGACATGCAGCCCAGCCCGACCGGGTTGGTTGCGCGTCCGTCGATAGTGCGGGGGGTTATCGGCATGGGCGACCTTTCTTGCGACAGGCCGCCCGATGCCAGCGCACGGGCCGGGGGGTCAAGCCCCCCGGCCCGCGTCGATGTTACTGGCCGCCGCGTGCTGCGGCGACGTCTTCCTGCGTGATCGGGACGATCTTGATCTCGACCCGGCGGTTGCGCGACCGGCCATCGACCGTGTCGTTCGAGGCGATTGGCTGAGTTTCGCCGAAGCCCTGCCAGCGCACCCGCGTTGACGACACCCCGCGGCTGGTCAGATAATCGCTGACTGCCTTGGCGCGGCGTTCGGACAGCGACTGGTTATACTGATCCGACCCGGTCGAATCGGTGTGGCCGTAAACGTCGATCAGGCTGTTGGGATAATCGCGCAGCGACTGCGCGATCTGATCGAGCGTGGCGCGGAAGGTGGGCGAAACCGCTGAACTGTCGGTGGCAAAGGTGACGCCGTCGGGCAGGTTGACGAGGATCGCCTGGCCATTGTCGGTCGAACTGACGTCGATGCCCGATCCAGCGGTCTGCTCCTTGAGCTCCTTGATCTGCTTGTCGAGCTGATAGCCAACCACGGCTCCGCCAACCCCGCCGACGCCCGCACCGATGATGCGCCCGGTTTTGCCGCCGATCACCCCGCCCAGCAACCCGCCGAGCAATGCCCCGCCGACGCCGAGCCCCGCTGTGCGCGAGACTTTGCGCTCACCGGTGTTGGGATCAGTGACGCAAGCTGAGAGGCTCACGAGCGAGATGGCGGCTAGGCTTGCGCCCAGGAAACGGGGGGTTGGCATATTGATCTATTCCTCAAACCGATGGTGCGACCCGGACGGTATAGCAATGTGTAATGCGTAATTAGTCAGGAAAACTGGCCTCAAGATGAATGGTTCCCGAAAATCTTCACGCTGCGCGCCCTTCGCACCGCCGCTTGCTTCTGCTAGCGGGACGTAGTGTCTCCATTTCCCTGGTCCGATGTCCTGATCATCGCAGGGCTGATCCTGCTTAACGGCCTGTTCTCCATGTCGGAACTGGCGATCGTTTCCGCTCGCACCGCGCGGCTGAAGATCGCGGCGGAAGACGGCAGCAAGGGCGCCGAGACCGCGATCCGCCTCGCCGCCGATCCGGGCAAGTTCCTGTCCAGCGTGCAAATCGGGATCACCCTGGTGGGGATCATTGCAGGTGCCTTTTCGGGATCGCGACTGGGCGGACCGGTCGGCCAACGGCTGGAGGCCGCCGGACTTTCGCACAGGTACGCCGATCAAGCGGGGTTCGCGCTGGTGATCGTGCTGACCACGTATTTCAGCCTGGTGGTCGGCGAACTGGTGCCCAAACAGCTTGCCTTGCGCGCCGCCGAGCCCATCGCCAAAGTTGCCGCGCGGCCGATGGTCATCGTTGCCACCATCACTGCGCCGTTCGTTTGGCTGCTCGACAATTCGTCGCGCCTGCTGATGCGCGCGTTCGGCTTTGCCAAAAGCGGCGAGAACCTGCTGACCGCCGAAGAGCTTCAGATGATCTTCGCCGAAGCCACCCGCCACGGGGTGATCGAGGAAGGCGAGCGCGCGATCATGAGCGGGATCATGCGCCTCGCCGACCGCCCGGTGCGCGAGGTTATGACCCCGCGCACCGAGGTCGATTTCATCGAACGCCGCGCCACCGAGGCCGAAATCCGCGCAGTGATGACCGCCAGCCCGCATTCGCTGATCCCGATCGCCGACGGCTCGATCGACCGGATCGTCGGGGTCGCCAAGGTCAAGGATATCCAGGCGGTGCTGTTGCGCGGGCGCAAAGTCCAGCTTTCCCGGCTGATGAAAAAGCCCGCGATCGTTCCCGACCAGCTCGACGCGATGGACGCGTTGAGCGTTCTGCAAACCGCTGACGTGGCGATGGCGCTGGTCCACGACGAGTATGGCCATCTCGAAGGCGTGGTCACCCCCGCCGATCTGCTCTCGGCCATCGCGGGCAACTTCGTCAGCCACCAAGACGAAGGCGACGAGCCGATGTGGATCGAGCGCGAGGATGGCTCGCTGCTGGTCTCGGGCGCGCTGCCTGCCGATGTGATGGGCGACCGCCTGGGCATCGACCTGCCCGACGCGCGCGATTACGCGACCGCGGCGGGTTATGTCCTGTCGGTGATGAAGCGCCTACCCAAGGAAGGCGAACGCTTCGACGAGCAGGGTTGGCGGTTCGAGGTGATCGACATGGACGGCCGCAAGATCGACAAGCTGCTGGTCTGCCGCTTGCGTAAGTCACGCGAGGACGAAGACGGCGCTTTGGGGTAGGTCAGCGCGAGTGCTTCGACAGGCTCAGCATGAGCGGACTTTGTCAAACCCGCGAACCCACAACAACACCCGCTCAGCCTGAGCCTGTCGAAGGCGGCGCGAAACGTCGCGCGTTACCCCTGGCCGGGGATCGCCGCCTGCGCCTCGCGGCCATCGCCCTCGGGTGCGGCGAGAATGTCGCGGGTTACGCTGCCTTTGGCGACGGTGTTCGTCTGCGGATCGCCAACGGTGCTGCGGATACCCGCCGCGGAGGCTCCGGCGCGGCCGATCGCGTCTTTTTCGATCGCGCTGCGCGGAGCGGGGCCGCCAAACAGTGCATCGAGCGCCTGGCTGCTGGCGTCGTTATCCTGCGGGCGCGGGGCGCCGGGGTTGGGCGGGGTCAGCGAAAAATCGGGGGGGACCACCAGCGGCGCCTGGCGCGATACCGCGAATTCATCGGGCCGCTCGCGGTTGAGCAGGCCGGTCGAGCCGCAGCCTGCCAGCATGGCCGAAAGGACGAGAAGGGTGGCGATGGTACGCATCAGTGCAAAGTCTCCGAGGCTGGCGCATCGCCAGCAAGTTTGGCGGGCTTGTCGCGCAAAAGCAGCGAGCGGGCAAGTAGCAGCACGACCCCGCAGGTGATCGCCGCATCGGCGACGTTGAACACCATGAACGGGCGGAAATCGCCGAAGTGAAGGTCGAGGAAATCGACCACATAGCCGAAGCGGATGCGGTCGGTGATGTTGCCCAGCGCCCCGCCGAGCACGAGGCCAAGCGCGAGCACGTCCCAGCGGTTCGCCTCACGCGCGATCCACACCGCGACTCCCGCGGCGATGGCCCCGGTCAACGCGACCAGCAGCCAGCGCGCGGTTTCGGTTTCCGCAGTTAGCAGGCCCAAACTGACCCCCGCGTTCTCGGTATACGTGAACTGGAATATCGGCAGCAGCACGATCTGGCCGACCTCACGTAGCCCCAGCGGCCCGGTCATCAGCCATTTGGTCAGTTGATCGATCGCGAAGACCGCCAGCGCCAGCGCGTAGCCTCGGTTGCGAAAAGTCATGCTGCCACGTCCATCTGCGCCACCACCTGATCGCAACGTGAACACAACGCACCGTCGTCGGGGACTTCGGGGAGGTGGCGCCAACAGCGGCCGCATTTGTGGTGGGTAGTGACAGTCACAAATGCACCTTCATTCTGCTCCGCGGTTGAGACGATGCAAAGTTCGGCGAAGTCCTTGGGCGACAGGCCCAGCGTTTCGAAAGGGTAATTCAGATGCACCTGCAAGCTGGAACCCAGAATCTTTTCACGACGCATAGGCTCGATTTCTGCGGTCACAGCGTCTCGTGCTCGTCGGATCGCTTCAAACCTCGCGATCAAGTGCGTTGCGAGACCGACCGATGGAAGCGCGGGCCACTCCAGCAGATGCACGCTCCCGCTCTCCGGAAACCGCGTCCCCCAAACCTCCTCGGACGTAAACACCAACACCGGCACCGCATAGCGCACCAGCGCGTGGAACAATGTGTCGAGCACCGTGCGGCAGGCCATCCGCTTGGGGTCGGTCGCCGCGTCGCAGTACAGCGAATCCTTGCGGATATCGAAGTAGAACGCCGAGAGGTCCTCGTTGCAGAAATCGACCAAAGCCCGCGTGTAAGTGTTGAA
>JANMQW010000365.1:0-1584 GCA_031370725.1 Novosphingobium sp. | reverse complement strand
ACAATCCTCGTCACCCACGACATGGCCGAGGCGATGCTGCTGGCCGATCGGGTGATCGTGCTGGCCAAGGGCAGGATCGTTGCCGACGCCACGCCCGCCGATCTCGCCGCGGGGCGCGGCGGGGCCGATGCCGAGGCGCTGGTTGCGGTCCCGCGCGAACAGGCGCGGCGCATCGCCGAGCTGGGCGGATGAGCCGATTCCTCAGCACGCTGTGGGACTTGCGCGACGAACTGGCCGCGCATCTCGTGCTGTCGTTCGCCGCGCTGGCGCTGGGGATCGCCCTGGCCCTGCCGCTGATCGTTGCGGCGGCGCGCAATCGCTACGCCGCGCGGATCGCGCTGGGGCTGGCGAGCCTGGTCCAGACCGTCCCCGCGCTGGCGCTGCTCGCGTTGTTTTATCCGCTGCTGCTGTCGCTCTCGGCACTGATCGGGGGCGGTATCCCCGCGCTGGGGTTCCTCCCCGCGCTGCTAGCGCTAGCGCTCTACGCGGTGCTGCCGATCCTTCACAACGGGGTCGCCGGGCTGCGCGGGCTCGATCCCGCGGTGCGCGAGGCGGCGGACGCGATGGGGCTGACCGCGGGGCAGAAATTGCGCTGGGTCGAGGCGCCCCTGGTCGCACCACTGGTGCTGGCGGGGATCCGCACCGCCGCGGTGTGGACCGTCGGCGCGGCGACGCTGGCGACCACCGTGGGCGCGACCAGCCTGGGCAACCCGATCTTCGCCGGGCTCCAGACGCAGGACTGGGTGCTGGTACTCGCCGGGTGCGCCGCCGCCGCGGGGCTGGCGCTGGCCACCGACGGGGTGCTGGTGCTGGTCCAGAAGGGCGTCGCCGAGCGCCGTCCGCTCCTCGCGTGGATCGGGCTGGCGCTGGTTGGCTTCGCGCTGGGCTGGGCGCTGATCCCCGCGCGTGCGGAGCAACGGCCAGCGCTGGTGGTAGGGGCGAAGAACTTCTCCGAGCAATACATTCTCGCCCGCCTGATCGGAACGCGGCTGGGCGAAGCCGGCTATGCGGTAACCTACCGCGAAGGGCTCGGCTCGGCGGTGGTGTTCAAGGCGCTCGAGAGCGGGGATATCGACGCCTATGTCGATTACGCTGGCACGTTGTGGACCAGCGAACTCAAGCGCACCGATACCCTCTCGCCCGCCGCGATGCGCGCAGGATTGGCGCAGTATCTGGCCAAGCCCGGCGGGGCGCGGTTGCTCGGCACGCTGGGGTTCGAGAATGCCTATGCCTTCGCGATGAAAACCGATGAGGCCAAGGCGCGCGGGATCGCCTCGCTGCAAGACCTCGTTCGCGCTGCACCCGACCTGACGCTGGGATCAGACCTCGAATTCCTCGACCGCCCCGAATGGCGCGCGGTGAGCGCCGCCTATCTGCTGCGGTTCAAGGCGAACAAGCGTTACGCCCCCACCTTCATGTACCGCGCGCTGGCAAGCGGCGACGCCGATGTCATCACCGCGTTCAGCTCCGACGGGCGGATCGCTGCGGACAAGCTGACCGTGCTCAGCGATCCGGCGCACGCAATCCCCAACTACGATGCGCTGCTGCTCGTATCGGGTCGTTGCGCCGCCGATCCGCGCTGCA
>JANMQW010000362.1:0-4468 GCA_031370725.1 Novosphingobium sp. | reverse complement strand
CTGCCCGGTCATCTCACCCGCCAGATCGGTTTTCGAATAGATCCCGCCTGGCTGGTAAACATGATCGGCCGAATGAACCGCGCGCAAGGTTCCCAGCATATCCTTCAAACCGTCAGACAGAACGTCATACGCCGCGCCCATGCTGGAAAACAGCGTATCCCCGCCGCTCGGCGGTAATTCCCGGGCAACCAGAATGGTGCCCATTGCCGGAATTTGATCAAAGCTGTGATCGGTGTGCCAGCCGCCGCCGATGTTGCTTGTTTGGGTTTCAGCCTTTCGCACTTCGGCAATTTCGGGCCAGCCGCTGTTGGTTGGGAAGAAAGGATTGACGTCAATTCCGCCCCACCGCTTGGCAAAGGCGATATGCTGCTCGGGAGACAGTTCCTGGTCGCGCAGCACCGCGACCCCATTCTCGAAAACCGCGCGCTTCAGGCCCTTGAGGTCGTCGCCAGCCAGATCGGCGAGTTGCACACCCGTGATCTCGGTTCCGATATGCTCGGACAGCGGTGTCTGCTTCATGGTCCCTCCCCTTATCCCCCGCACGCCTTGAACAGCGCCAAGGTTCGCTCCAGCGCGAGATCGGCGCTGGACGGATGGTAGTCCTTGCGGCGATCCGAGTTGAACCCGTGGCCCGCCTCGTAGACGAAAATCTGTGCGGTCGGGTGGTCCTTGGCGATCAGCTTTTCCACCTCGGCAAAATCGACCATCGTGTCGAATTGGGCGAAATGGCAGATCGTGGCGCACAGCGGCGGTTCGTCGGCAAATCGGGTAGCGATGAAGCCGCCGTAATAGCATGACGCCGCCGCCAGATCGGGGCTGGTCTGCGCCATCCGCCACGCCACCGAACCGCCGAAACAATAGCCGACGATGAACACCGGCCCGCCTCCGGAATCAGCCTGATTCTCCTTGAGCCAGTCGATGCAGCGCTGGGTGTCGCGCAGACCCTGCTCCCAGTCGTGCTCGCCACGCGCGATGGCTACCGCGCGATCCCAGTCGGCACCGGTGTAGCCCAGTTCGCAGCCCGGCTCGACCCGGTCGAACAGCCCCGGGCTGAGCACTTCGTAGCCCTCGCTCGCGAATTCGTCGCACAGTTCGCGGATATGCTCGGTGACCCCGAAGATTTCCTGAACCAGCACCAGTCCGCCGCGCCGCCGATCCTCGGGAACGGCGTGATAGACGGGCAGCGCATAGCCGTCATCCATGCTGATCGAGATCGTACTGCCCATCGTTTCGGTTTGCTTTCTGATTGAGGCGCGAGCGCTACGACCATCGCCAGAAACTCGCGACCGTGTCAAAGCCATTGGCGCAAACTGGCCCCAGAACTGGAGTGGATTGTCGTGGCGACTATCGAGAGCATCCTGGAGCTCAATGCCATGCACGAGGCGGAAACTTCGCCGCTCGACCGTGCCA
Source organism: Novosphingobium sp. (assembly GCA_031370725.1). Taxonomy (GTDB): domain Bacteria; phylum Pseudomonadota; class Alphaproteobacteria; order Sphingomonadales; family Sphingomonadaceae; genus Novosphingobium. Next base: position 3,058 of record JANMQW010000362.1, on the reverse strand, counting down.
GGCTGGAGGCGATGCTTGGCATGGCGTTCTGGTGGGACGCTCCGGGCGAGGTACCCGACGTCCTGCTCATCGCGTTCGATCAGGACGCGGCTTACGACGGCACAAACTTCGCCTGGTTCAAGGCGCGCAATCAGCGCTTCGTCTATGTCGACCGGATTATCGTTGCGGCGCACACGCGCGGTCGCGGCCTCGCCCGCCAGATATATGAACGGCTGAAGCAAAAGGCGCGGGAGGAAGGGCATGACCGCATCGTCTGCGAAATCAATCTTGAGCCCGTCAACCCCGGCTCGATCGCGTTTCACGATGCGCTGGGCTTCGTCGAAGTCGGCCACGCGCGGCTCGCCAATGGCAAGTTGGTGAGCTATCGGGAGTGGCTGATCGCAGCCTGATCCTGATCCACTGCAAACGCGTGTCCGGCGTACTCCGGCTATCTTGCAATGCAGCACGATGGCCGCTATGCGCGCCCCCGACGACGGGCCGCAGCGCCGATTTTTCGGGCTGCCGCATCTGCTCTCGACCAGCCAGCGGTGCCAGTTATGGTACCTGTCATCCGATAAGGGATTTTTACGCGTGGAGTTTTCCGGCGGCATTACGGCCAGCTTGGCAGGGCGCTACGCTTCGGCGTTGTTCGATTTGGCCAAGGAACGCAACCTGGTTGGCGCGGTTGAAGGCGACTTGCAGAATCTGAGCCAGGCGATCCACGAATCGACCGATCTGGCCGATCTGATTCGCAACCCCGAAATCTCGCGCGCAGCTGCGGGCAAAGCAGTGGACGCGGTTGCCGGGCTGCTCGGTTTGTCTGAGCTGACCAAAAACTTCCTCGGCGTGCTCGCGCACAACCGCCGCCTCGCCAAGCTACCCGAGATTGCTCGCGCCTTTGCTGCGATCGCTGCGGCGCAGCGCGGCGAGATGACCGCGCAAGTCACCACTGCGCACCCGCTCGACGATGGCCAGCGCCGCGAACTGGCGGCCAAGCTCAAGGCTCGTGAGGGCCGCGAGGTCAAGATCGAGGCCAATGTCGATCCCGAAATACTGGGTGGCTTGGTGGTCACCATCGGAAGCCGCCGAATCGACGGCTCGCTCCGCACCCGTCTCAATTCCCTCGCGCAAGCGATGAAAGGTTAATCATGGAAATCCGCGCCGCTGAAATCTCCAAGGTCATCAAGGAACAGATCGCCAGCTTTGGCACCGAGGCTCAGGTCTCGGAGGTCGGTTCGGTGCTCTCGGTGGGTGACGGTATCGCCCGCATCCACGGGCTCGACCAGGTCCAGGCGGGCGAGATGGTCGAATTTTCCAACGGGGTGAAGGGCATGGCGCTGAACCTTGAGGCGGACAACGTCGGCGTCGTGATCTTCGGCTCGGATGCCGAGATCAAGGAAGGCGACGTCGTCAAGCGGACCGGCACCATCGTTGACGTTCCGGTCGGCCCCGGCCTGCTCGGCCGCGTGGTCGATGGCCTCGGCAACCCGATCGATGGCAAAGGCCCGATCGTGGCGACCAGCCGCCAGCGCGTCGAGGTAAAGGCACCGGGGATCATCCCGCGCCAGTCGGTGCATGAGCCGGTGCAGACCGGGCTCAAGGCGCTCGACGCGCTCGTCCCGATCGGCCGCGGCCAGCGCGAACTGATCATCGGCGATCGCCAGACCGGCAAGACCGCCGTCGCGATCGACACCTTCATCAACCAGAAGGGTCCGAACTCGGGCACCGACGAGAAGAAGAAGCTTTATTGCATCTACGTCGCGATCGGCCAGAAGCGCTCGACCGTCGCGCAGATCGTTCGCCAGCTCGAAGAAAACGGCGCGATGGAATACACCATCGTCGTCGCCGCGACCGCTTCGGAGCCCGCGCCGCTGCAGTACCTCGCGCCGTACACCGGGGTGACGATGGGCGAGTATTTCCGCGATAACGGGATGCACGCGGTCATCGTCTATGACGATCTTTCCAAGCAGGCGGTCGCCTATCGCCAGATGTCGCTGCTGCTGCGCCGCCCGCCGGGCCGCGAAGCTTATCCCGGCGACGTGTTCTATCTCCACTCTCGTCTGCTCGAGCGTGCGGCCAAGATGAACGATGCACTGGGCGGCGGATCGCTGACCGCACTGCCGATCATCGAAACCCAGGCGGGCGACGTTTCGGCGTATATCCCGACCAACGTGATCTCGATCACCGACGGCCAGATCTTCCTCGAGACCGGGCTGTTCTACCAGGGCGTCCGCCCGGCGATCAACGTCGGCCTCTCGGTCAGCCGCGTGGGTTCGGCCGCGCAGACCAAGGCGATGAAGAAGGTTTCGGGCTCGATCAAGCTCGAGCTGGCGCAATACCGCGAGATGGCGGCGTTCGCACAGTTCGGCTCGGACCTCGATGCCTCCACGCAGAAGCTGCTCAACCGCGGCGCGCGGCTGACCGAGCTGCTCAAGCAGGCGCAGTTCAGCCCGCTGCCGTTCGAAGAGCAGACCGCCTCGATCTTCGCGGGCACGCAGGGCTATCTCGACACCATCCCGACCGGTGACGTGACCCGCTACGAAGCGGCGATGCTGGCGTGGCTGCGATCCGAGCACGGCGCGATCCTGGGCGACATCCGCGACACCCGCGACCTGACGAACGAGACCCGCGACAAGCTCAAGGACGCGCTCGCCGCGTTCGGCAAGCAGTTCGCTTAAGGACCTTCGATGGCAAACCTGAAGGAACTCAAAGGGCGGATCAACTCGGTCAAATCGACCCAGAAGATCACCAAGGCCAAGCAGATGGTCGCCGCCGCGAAGCTGCGCAAGGCGCAGGCCGCAGCCGAAGCCGCGCGGCCTTATGCCCAGCGTTTGGCATCGGTGATGGCCAGCTTGGCGAGCAAAGTTGCAGGCCAGGAAGGCGCGCCCAAGCTGTTTGCGGGTACCGGCAAGGACCAGGTCCACCTGCTGGTCGTCGCCAATTCGGACAAGGGTCTCGCGGGCGCATTCAACTCGAACATCGTCCGCGCCGCGCTGGCCAAGGCCAAGGAACTCGATGCGGCTGGCAAAACCGTGCTGTTCTACACCGTCGGCCGCAAGGGCCGCGCCCCGATCGCGCG
>JANMQW010000354.1:0-5802 GCA_031370725.1 Novosphingobium sp. | reverse complement strand
CCCGAGGGCAAATCGACGTTCTATGCGCTGGTTCCGGTAGCGCATCAGGGCAAGCTGCCGATCGATTGGGACGCGGTCGGCCCGGTATTGGCGGATCGCATTCTCGACGAGATCGGGCGGCGGCTGATCCCCGACATTCATTCGCGGATCGTCACCAAGTTCCACTATGCCCCCAGCGATTTCGCGCACGATCTCAACGCACATCTGGGCAGCGCGTTTTCGCTCGAGCCGCTCCTCACCCAAAGCGCCTGGTTTCGCGCGCACAACCGCGACGACGTAATCGGCAACCTGTATTTCGTCGGGGCGGGCACGCATCCCGGCGCGGGTATTCCGGGCGTGGTGGGTAGCGCCAAGGCAACCGCGGGGTTAATGCTGGAGGACCTCGCGCCGTGAAGCGCATCGCCGTCTATTGCGGCTCGGCCACACCTGCCGATCCGCGCTATATCGAACTGGCAGCGGAAGTCGGCCACACCCTCGCGAACCGCAACATCGGCGTGGTCTATGGCGGAGGCCGCCTCGGCCTGATGGGCGCGCTGGCAAGCGGCGCGCTTAACGCTGGCGGTGAGGTCATCGGGGTGATCCCCGAAGCGCTGGCCGGCAGACACGGGCGCGGCGGCGAGGTCGTCAACGACGATTGCACCGAGCTGCACATTGTCCCCGGTATGCATCAGCGCAAGCAAGCCTTCACCGACTTGTCAGACGGCTTCCTGACGATCCCCGGCGGGGTGGGCACGATGGACGAGTTGTGGGAGGCGGTCAGCTGGGCGCAACTGGGCTATCACGCCAAGCCCGTCGGCCTGCTCAACGCGTTCGGGTTCTACGACCACCTGTTGGCGTTCAACCGCCAGATGATCGAAACCGGGTTCATCCGCGAGGGGCACGCCGGGATCATCATCGCCGGGGATGCGCTGGAACCGCTGCTTGAACGCATGGCCGCGCATAAGCCTCACACGCCGATCTTTGCGATGAAGGCGCGCGATTTGTGAGCGTGGTTCTGCCAACTCCCACCTTTGTCATCTCCGCGAAAGCGGGGCCCCAGGGCGTGTCCGACCGAACGGGGTTTTCGGCGGCCCCTGGGTTCCCGCTTTCGCAGGAATGACAAGGTTGGTGAAGTGAATAATTACGCCGCCCCGCTCGACCGCCCCGCGCTCGTCGCCCATGCCCAGGCCTCGATCGCGCGCGGCTCCAAGTCGTTCGCCGCCGCCAGCCGCCTGTTCGATCGCACCACGCGCGAACGCGTCTGGCTGCTCTATGCCTGGTGCCGCGCCTGCGACGATCTGGCCGACGCGCAGGATTTCGGTGGCCGCTTGGGCAAGCAGATTCCTGCCGATGCCCGCCTCGCCACGATCAGGGACCGCACCGCGCTCGCCTTTGCTGAAAAGCCCAGCGACGATCCGGCGTTCGACGGGTTCGGGGTGGTCGCACGCGAATGCGGGCTGACCCGCGCGATGGCGGGCGACGTGATCGCCGGGTTTGCGCTCGACGCCGCCGACTGGCGCCCGCGTTCGGAACGCGACCTGATGCAATACAGCTACCACGTCGCCGGCGCCGTCGGCGTGATGATGGCGGTGGTGATGGGCGTCTCCCCCGCCGATGACGACACGCTCGACCGCGCGTGCGACCTGGGGCTGGCGTTCCAGCTCGCCAACATCGCCCGCGACGTCGAGGAGGATGATGCGGCGGACCGCTGCTACCTGCCGCTCGAATGGCTGGTCGAGGCCGATATTCCGCCGGGCGAACAGATGAAGCCGCATTACCGCAAACAACTCACCGCGATCGTTTCGCGACTGGTGCAGATCGCCCACGCGCACGAATGTTCGGCGCGGGTCGGCGCGGGTCGGCTCAGGCCGCGCCAACGCTGGGCGGTGCTGGCGGCAGCGGGCATCTACGGCGAGATCGCCACCCAGGTCGAACGCCGCGGGGCGCACGCATGGGATCACCGCACCGTTATCGGCGATCTGCAAAAGGCCGGATGGATCGCGCGCGCGGCGTGGGGCGCGCTGCGCCCGCCCTCGATCCGCATTGCACAGGGAGCAGAATTGCGGTTATGGACCCGGCGGGAACTTGCTGGATTGCCGTAACCCGCTAACACGCACGAAATGGACACGGTATCAACCAATCGCAGCCACGGCGGCACGCAAGGGGTTTACTCTCACGCCAGCGCCGAGACAGGCACGCCGATGACGTTCGCGGTGTTCGTTCCCGATCATGAGCCGGGCTCGAAATTGCCCGTGCTGTGGTATCTGTCAGGCCTCACCTGCACCCATGCCAACGTCACCGACAAGGGCGAGTTCCGCGCAGCGTGCGCCGAGCATGGGATCATCTTGATCGCTCCAGACACCAGCCCGCGCGGGGATGCTGTACCCGATGACGAGGCTTACGATTTCGGCAAGGGTGCCGGGTTCTATGTCGATGCGACGCAGGAACCGTGGTCGGCGAACTTCCGGATGCGCAGCTATATCGAGCGCGAACTGCCCGCGCTGATCGCCGCCGAATTTCCGGCGGACATGGACCGCCAGGGGATCACCGGACACTCTATGGGCGGCCACGGTGCGCTGACCATCGCCTTGCGCAACCCAGGGCGGTTCCGCTCGGTCAGCGCGTTCGCGCCGATCGTCAGCCCGCTCAATTGCCCGTGGGGCGAAAAGGCGCTTGGCGGCTACCTCGGCCTTGACCGCGCGGGGTGGCGTGAGTACGATGCCTGTGCATTGATCGAGGACGGCGCGCGGCTGCCCGATCTGCTGGTCGATCAGGGCACCGCGGACAATTTCCTCGACGAGCAGCTCAAGCCACAGCTTTTGGCCGAGGCTTGCGAGCGCGCCGGGATCGACGCCACCATCCGAATGCAGCCGGGCTACGACCATTCGTATTACTTCATCTCGACTTTCATGGCCGACCATATCGCTTGGCATGTGGACCGACTGTGACGCGCGACGAACGCCTCGTTGAAATCTGCGCCGATCAAGCCGCGCTCGAAGGACCGCTGTTGCCGATCCTCCATGCGGTGCAGGCCGAATTCGGGTGCGTCGATGCGGAAGCCGAGCGCGCGATTGCCAAGGCGCTCAACCTGAGCCGCGCCGAAGTCCACGGCGTGGTCAGCTTCTACCACGATTTTGCTGCCGAGCCCGATCCGCGCCCGGTTGTGCAGCTATGCCGCGCCGAAGCCTGCCAGGCGCGCGGGGTCGAGTCCATGGTCGCCGCCGCCGAAGCCGCAGCGGGTGAGCGGGTCAAACTGGGCACGGTATATTGCCTCGGCCTGTGCAGCATCGGGCCCAACGCGCGGGTCGGCGATACTCTCCACGCCCGGCTCGACGAGGCGGCGCTGGTTGCGCTGGTGCGGTCGGCATGAGTGTGGTGCGGATCAGCGACGATGCCCTCTCGCTGGCCTGCGGCGCCGACGCGGTGGCGGCGGAGTTTGAACGGCTGGGCTGCACGGTCGAGCGGGTGTCGAGCTGGGGAATGCACTGGCTCGAACCACTGGTGGAGATCGACGAGATTGGCTGGGGGCCGGTTGTCGTGACCGATGTCGCGGCGGTTCTCGATGCGACCAGCACCAAAGGCATAGGCCGCATCGCCGACCACCCGTTCCTCGCCAACCAACAGCGCCTGACTTTCGCCCGCGCGGGCAAGACCCGCCCGCTCAGCCTCGACGACTACGCCGCGACCGGCGGCTGGGCCGGGCTCGACCGGGCGCTGTCGCTGCCGCCCGAACAAGTCTGCGCCGAAGTCACTGCAAGCGGTTTGCGCGGACGCGGCGGGGCGGGGTTTCCGGCGGGGATCAAGTGGGAGACGGTGCGCACCGCGTCAGGCGCAATAAAGTACATCGTCTGCAATGCCGACGAGGGCGACAGCGGCACATTTGCCGATCGGATGCTGATGGAGGGCGATCCGTTCCAGCTGATCGAGGGCATGGCGATCGCCGCATACGCGGTCGGCGCGAGCCACGGATTCATCTACGTCCGCAGCGAATATCCGCACGCTATCGCAAAGCTTAAGTCGGCTTTAACTATAGCCGAAAGCCGGATTTCGCCGTTCGCTTGCGAGGTTCGCGTCGGCGCGGGAGCTTACGTTTGCGGCGAGGAAACCTCGCTTCTGAACAGCCTCGAAGGCAAGCGCGGCGAGGTCCGGGCCAAGCCTCCCCTGCCCGCCATCGCCGGGTTGTTCGGCTGCCCGACGGCGGTCAATAACGTGCTGACGCTCGCCGCCATTCCGCACATCCTCGAACCGGGCGGCGCGGACAAGTATGCTGCGCTGGGTTACGCCCGCTCGAAGGGGACCAAGCCGATCCAGATCGCGGGCAACGTCAAACACGGTGGGCTTTACGAGACCGCGTTCGGGGTGACCTTGCGCGAGCTGGTGTATGACATCGGCGGCGGCACCGCTTCCGGGCGCCCGGTCAAGGCGGTCCAGGTGGGCGGACCCTTGGGCGCCTATCTCCATCCCGACCAGTTCGACATCGCGTTCGATTACGAAAGCTATACTGCCGCCGATGCGCTGATCGGCCACGGCGGGATCGTGGTGTTCGACGACACCGCCGATATGGGCAATCTCGCGCGCTTCGCGATGGAGTTCTGCGCGGCCGAGAGCTGCGGCAAGTGCACCCCATGCCGGATCGGCGCGGTCCGCGGGGTGGAGCTGATCGACCGGATTCGCTCAGGCGGGAGAGTCGTGGATGCGGTGGAGGCTTTGCCCCAGATGCACAATGCTGCGCAGCATGGCCGCAGCAAAGGCGACGAGATCGCGCTGCTCGAAGACTTGTGCGAGACGATGAAGTTCGGCTCGCTGTGCGCGCTCGGCGGGTTCACGCCCTACCCCGTGCTGAGCGCGCTGCGCCAATGGCCGGAGGACTTTGCGTCATGATCCTGGGAGCGGTCCTCGCCGGGGGCAAATCCACCCGCTTCGGCAGCGACAAGGCGCTGGCCGAGGTCGCCGGACACACGCTGATCGCACAGGCCGTGGATGCGCTGTCCGGCTGGTGCGATCACGTGATCGTGGTCGGGCGCGAGACCGCTCCTGCGCCTACTCTGCCCGACTGGCCCGGCGCGGGGATGGGGCCATTGGGCGGGATCGCCGCCGCGCTGCGCCATGCCGAGGATGCCGGTTACGAAACCGTGCTGACTTGCGGCGTCGATTCGCTCGGCCTGCCCGACGACCTAACCGCCCTGCTCGCCCCCGCCCCGGCTTATCTTGCCGACCAGCCGGTGATCGGCCTGTGGCCCGCCAGCGCCGCCGCAACGGTCCGCGCAATCCTCGAATCCGACGGCCGCCACTCGATGCTCGCGTTTGCCGAGGCGATCGGTGCGCGGGCGGTGAAATCGGACCACAAACCTGCTAACATCAACACCCCGGCCGATCTGGCCGCGGCGGAGACGCGCCATCGGCTATGAACCGCAAATCGATTTCGGCACCCCCGAAGTCCTGAGCGCGACGCAGGTCACACTGACCATCGACGGGCGCGCGATTACCGTGCCCGCGGGCACCAGCGTAATGCGCGCCACAGCGCTTAGCGGCGGTTCGATCCCCAAGCTGTGCGCCAGCGACAACATCGCCGCGTTCGGATCGTGCCGCCTGTGCCTGGTCGAGATCGACGGTGCCAAGGGCACACCCGCCAGCTGCACCACCCCGGTGGCTGACGGCATGATCGTGCGCACCCAGACGCCGCGGCTGGAGAAGCTGCGCAAGGGGATAATGGAACTGTACATCTCCGACCATCCGCTCGATTGCCTGACGTGCAGCGCCAACAACGATTGTGAGCTGCAGGATACCGCCGCGCAAGTGGGCTTGCGCGATGTCCGCTATGGC
>JANMQW010000353.1:0-1690 GCA_031370725.1 Novosphingobium sp. | reverse complement strand
CGCTGCTGTCCGAAAAGTCGGCGCGGATGAAGTCGTTGCCTTTGCGGGTGCGCCCGCGATTAACCCCTTCCACCAGCGCCGCCATAACCGCGGGCCTTCGTTCGGGGCCGCTTCCACCCGAGCCGCCAGCCATCAGCGCGGCATAGCTCATCGCGCCGTTGGCCGAGGCGACAGCGCGGTACTGCTCGACCGGATGCGCGGCGAAATAGAAGCCGAAGAACTCGCGCTCCTTGGCCATCTGCTCGGCGCGGCTCCACGGCTCGGCATCGGTCAGACGCAGCGCGGGCGCGGCGTGTTCTTCCCCCCCGAACAGCGCCGCCTGCCCGCTGCTACGGCTCCGCGCGGCTTCGTCGGCGGCGGCGAGCAGGATATCGATATTGGCGAAGACTTTGGCGCGGTTGGGCTCGATGCTGTCGAACGCGCCGGCCGCCGCCAGCCCCTCGACCAGCCGCCGGTTCATCGCACCTTGCGGGCAGCGGCGGAACACTTCCTCGAGGCTGGCGAACCAGCCGTGCGCCTCGCGTTCGGCAGCCACGCCTTCCATCGCCTTTTCGCCGACGTTGCGGATGCCCGCCAGCGCATAGCGCACCGCATAGCCATCGTCGGTTCGCTCGACGGTGAATTCGGCTTCCGAACGGTTGATGTCGGGAGCTGCGAGCACCACCCCGTTGCGGCGCAAATCATCGACATAGATCGCCAGCTTTTCCGACTGGTGCATGTCGAAGCACATCGACGCGGCGTAGAATTCGTGCGGATAATGCGCCTTGAGCCACGCGGTCTGGTACGACAGCAGTGCATAAGCGGCGGCGTGGCTTTTGTTGAAGCCGTATCCGGCAAACTTGTCGATCAGGTCGAACAGCTCGTTGGCCTTGGCCTTTTCGATCTCGGAAACTGTCAGGCAGCCATCGACGAAGCGCTGGCGCTGCGCGTCCATTTCAGCCTGGACCTTTTTGCCCATTGCCCGGCGCAGCAAGTCGGCATCGCCCAGAGTATACCCCGCCAGGATCTGCGCGGCCTGCATCACCTGTTCCTGGTAGACGATGATGCCGTAGGTCTCGGCGAGGATCGCCTCGAGCTTGGGGTGCGGGTACTCGATGATCTCCAGCCCGTTCTTGCGCCGTCCGAACAACGGGATGTTGTCCATCGGGCCCGGCCGGTAGAGCGCGCCGATGGCGATGATATCGTTGAAATTACTGGGCTTCACCGCCGCCAGCGCGCGCCGCATCCCCTCGGATTCGAGCTGGAACACCCCCACCGTGTCGCCGCGCTGAAGCAGGGTGTACACCGCCGAATCGTCCCAGCTCAGCGCATCGAGATCGATTTCGACCCCGCGCCGTCGCAGCAGGTCGATCGCCTTGCGCAGCACCGACAGCGTCTTCAGCCCGAGGAAGTCGAACTTGACCAGCCCGGCATCCTCGACGTGTTTCATGTCGAACTGGGTGACCGGCATGTCAGAACGCGGATCGCGATAGAGCGGCACCAGTTGCGCCAGCGGGCGGTCGCCGATCACCACCCCGGCGGCGTGAGTCGAGGAATTGCGCGGCAGGCCTTCGAGCTGCATCGCCAGATCGACCAGCCGCCGCACCTCGTCGTCGCGCTCATATTCGCGGCGGAACTCGGCGACCCCGTTGAGCGTGCGCGGCAGGGTCCACTGGTCGGTCGGGTGGTTGGGGACCATCTTGCACAGCCG
>JANMQW010000110.1:0-16955 GCA_031370725.1 Novosphingobium sp. | reverse complement strand
GTGCGCTCGATCGCCGGGTCAGACGCACGGATGCACGCCGGGAAAGCCAGCAGGAATAACGGGAGAATAAAGCGCTGTAGTCGCAACCCTCAATAAACCCGCTTCTTTGGCTTGATATACTCCGCGTCGTCGGTGAGCGTGTATTCGTGCACCGGCCGATAATCGATCTTGACGCCGCCGCCTTTGCCGCCCCAGCCGTCGAACCAGGCGACGGTGTGTTTCATCCAGTTGGCGTCGTCGCGGTTGGGGAAATCCTCGTGGGCGTGGGCGCCGCGGCTTTCCTTGCGGTTGTGCGCGCCGTGGAGGGTGCAGGTGGCCTGGCTGATCAGGTTGTCGAGCTCCATCGTCTCGATCAGGTCGGAATTCCAGATCAGCGAGCGGTCGGAGACGTGGACGTCTTCCATCTGCTTGTAGGTTGCGGCCAGCTTGTCCTTGCCTGCGGCCATCAGCTCGTCGTTGCGGAACACCGCGGCGTGGGCCGACATCGTGCGCTGCATGTCGGCGCGGATCTGCGCGGTCGGCGAGCCGCCCTTGGCGTTGCGGAAGTGGTCGAGCCGGGTCAGCGAAAGGTCGGCGCTGTCCTTGGGCAGCGCGTTGTGCGCGGTGCCCGGCTTGATCAGTTCGGCGAGGCGGTGCCCGGTGGCGCGCCCGAACACGACCAGATCGATCAGACTATTGGAACCCAGACGATTGGCCCCGTGGACCGACACACACGCCGCCTCGCCCACCGCGAACAGCCCGGGTACGATCGTTTCGGTGTTGCCGTCGGGGCCGATGGTCATGACCTCGCCGTGGTAATTACACGGCACCCCGCCCATGTTGTAATGGACTGTAGGAACCACCGGCAGCGGCTGGCGGGTCAGGTCGACCCCAGCGAACACCTTGCCGCTTTCGGTGATCCCAGGCAGGCGCTCTGCCAGCACCTTGGGATCGATGTGATCAAGGTGGAGGTAGATGTGGTCCTTGTTCGGGCCCACGCCGCGTCCTTCGCGGATTTCCAGCGCCATCGAGCGGCTGACCACGTCGCGGCTGGCGAGATCCTTGGCCGATGGGGCATAGCGTTCCATAAACCGCTCGCCCTCGGAATTGGTCAGGTACCCGCCCTCGCCGCGCGCACCTTCGGTAATCAGCACGCCAGCTCCGTAGATCCCGGTGGGGTGGAACTGGACGAACTCCATGTCCTGAAGCGGCAGGCCTGCGCGCAAAACCATCGCCCCGCCATCGCCGGTGCACGTGTGCGCGCTGGTCGCGGTGTAATAGCTGCGACCATAGCCGCCGGTGGCGAGCACCACAGCGTGGCTTTTGAAGCGGTGGATCGAGCCATCGTCCATGCACATCGCGATCACGCCGCGACACTGACCATTTTCCATGATCAGATCGATCGCGAAGTATTCGATGAAGAAATCGGCGGCGTACTTCAGGCTCTGCTGGTAAAGCGCGTGGAGCATCGCGTGGCCGGTGCGATCGGCCGCGGCGCAGGTGCGCTGGACCGGCGGGCCTTCGCCCATGTTCTGCATGTGACCGCCGAACGGGCGCTGATAGATCGTGCCCTCGGCGTTGCGCGAAAACGGAACGCCGGCGTGTTCGAGCTCATAAACCGCCTGCGGGGCCTCGCGCACCATGTACTCGATCGCGTCTTGATCGCCCAGCCAGTCAGACCCTTTGACGGTGTCGAACATATGCCAAGTCCAGTGATCGGGCGAGTTGTTGCCCAGAGATGCGGCGATCCCGCCCTGCGCCGCGACGGTATGCGAACGCGTGGGGAACACCTTGGTAATACACGCGGTCTTTAGGCCCGCCTCGGCGCTGCCCATCGTGGCGCGCAGACCCGATCCGCCCGCACCGACGACCACCGTGTCATAGGTGTGATCGATGATCTTGTAGGCGGGCTGGCCCGCACCATTGGCGCTACCGTTGGCCATGTCAGGCGCCCCCCAGCGCGATACGCACGACACAGATCACCCCGAACACCGCCCCCGTCAGGGGCAGCGCATTTAAGGCGGCGAGCGAGGCGAACTTCAACCCCTCGTCATAAACGTAGTCTTCCATGAACACCTGCACCCCCAGTCGGGCGTGCCAGAAGGTCGATACGATCAGCAGGATCATCGCGGTCGCCGCCACCGGCTTGGCCAGCCAGTTGTGCAGCGTCGCGTAATCATAGCCCGGCAGTAGCGCCAGGCTGACCAGCAGCCAGATCATCGCAATGATATTGCCGATCGCGGTGAAGCGCTGGACCAGCCAGTGGTGCGCGCCATGCCTGGCCGAGCCCAGCCCGCGCACGCGCCCGATCGAGGTTCCGTTGCCCATATCCCGTTTCCCCAGTCGGCCGCTTAGCGCAGCAGAATCAGCGCCCAGAATAGGGCGGTCAACACGATTGCAATCGCGGGCACTGCCCACGACCAGCCGTTGTTGGTATCAAGTTCATAGCCCGCGCCCAGATCGAGCACAAAGTGGCGCAAGCCCGAGGTCATATGCTCGAAAAAGGCCCAGCTAAGGCCAACCAGCACGATCATTCCGTACCACGCACCCGCATGCCCGGCGAAAGTCGCAAAGGCTTCCCGACCGCTTGCCAGCGAGGCGAGGAACCACAGCAGGACCGGCAGCCCGACGAACGCCAGCCCCTCGCCCGCAGCGCGGTGAAGGATCGATACGGCCATGGCCGGACCCCACCGCCAGATCGAAAGATGCGGTGATAACGGCCGATTGCTTTGAGCCTGCGCCATAAGGAGTCCCCCTCGCTGATGTGCGCCCGTCCGAAGGAATTTGCCCCCCGGATTGAATGAGATTCGGGTAATAATCGAATTGCGGCCCTGTGCAAGCGGCGCGGGGGGCAAATTGCGATCAGAACGGGATGGCGGTGCCGTCCCAAGCAAACACGCCGCCGCTATCGGCTGGCGAAAGACCGTCAATCACGTTTAGCAGGTGCCCCGCCGATATCTCCGGCGTGAACAGGCGGTCGGGCGCCACCCCGCGCTGGAACGGGGCCGAAAGCGGGGTATCGACCGTGCCGGGATGCAGTCCGACGATGATCGCCTGGGGGTGGCTGCGGCGCATCTCGATCGAGAAATTGCGGACCAGCATGTTGAGCGCGGCCTTTGCGGCGCGATAGCCGTGCCAGCCACCCAGCCGGTTGTCGCCGATCGAACCGACCCGCGCCGAAAGCACCGCGAACACCGCCCGCCGATCACGCGCGAGCCGTGGCAGGATGGCTTGTGCCACGAGTGCGGGGCCGATTGTGTTGACGGCAAATTGCTCGGCCAGACCCTGCGCGGTGATCTGCTTGAGCGATTTTTCCGGACCGGTGCCGTCTTGCCGCACCAGCATCCCGGTTGCGACGAACGCCAGGTCGATCGGCCCTTCGCGGGCGATCGATTCCGCCGCCAGGCCGAGCGATTCGGGATCGCGCAAGTCGAATGCGAACGGAGTGATCCGGGGATCGCTCGAGGGTACGCCGCGCCTCGATCCGGCATAAATCCGGCAGCCCGCCTGCCGCTCTGCCAACGCCGCAACGAGCGCCGCCCCGATCCCGCCGCTTGCCCCGAAAATCGCGGCGCGATCAATCGATGCAGCGCGCGTGCCGTCGGAAGCAGAGCTAATCGTCATGCGAAGCGCTAAAGTTTGCCGGTGGCGCTGATCCCGATCCCGCCGGGGCGCCCGGCGAAGCCGGCCTCGAGCAACGGCGCGGTGATTTCCGCGGGCAGCCCGCCCAGCACCAGGTCGGCCCGCCAGCGCCCGTCGGGCTCGAGCCGCAGAAACAGGTGTTCCAGCCCGGTGGGGCCGGTCATCGGCACATAGAGCGCGCCTTTGTTGCACCGTACAGTGCCGCTGAGCGCGACCGGGCCGGGCATCAATTCGCTGAACGGCGCGAGGATTAGGCTGACCTGCCCGCCCGCACCCACGCAGCGACCGCCGCTCAGTTCGGCATGGAAATCGCGAAAGCCCAGCGCGGTAGCCGGTATTGCGCCGAACGCGTCGCCGATCGGGACTTGGCCCTGGACCTCGCGCAGCGACAGCCAGCCGCCGCCCCCGGCAGCGTTGGCGGAGAAGTCAGCGGGGGATCCAGTGGCGGGCGACCCGGTCGCGGCGAGGCGCTCGATGTGAACCTCACGACGCCCGATCAGCAGCGGCAGCGGGCGCAGATGCGCGGCAACATCGCCCAGCGGCAGCGCGCCAACGCGCAAATCACCGATCCCACCGTCCCAGATCGTCCCCGCCACCTCGCGCGCCGTGACCCCGCGGCCGTCAGGGTCAGCAAGGCCAAGCGCGAGGCGCAGCGGGAAGGCCGCGATCAACGTGATCACGAAAATCGCTGCCAGCGCCAGCTTGCTGCGCCCGGACAGGCGCGCGTCGCGCAAGAATATCCAGCGCCCAATCATGGCCCAACCCTCATTTTCCCATCCGGCGCAAGCTGGCGTTGACCGAAACGCTGCCATCGGCTGCCGGAGTCATCGTGAGAGTATCGAGAACGAGGCCCTGCGCCGCAAGACTATCGAGCCAGGCCAGCGCCGCCGCGGGCCGTGCGGTGGGCACCGCGATCGTCGCCGCCTCCGACCCTTGCGCCTGGTTGGACTGAAGCACGAAACCCGCACTGTCTGCGCTCGCCGCGAGAACTTGCGAAACCGGTCCGGCCAACGTGGCACGGCTGGTTGGGGGAGCCTCCAGCACAGCCAACTGGACGAGCAGCCGCGAGCTGGTCTCGACCGCCTCGCGGTGGCGGACATGCGCGGCATCGTGCGCGCTTCCAAGCGGCAGGACGATTCCGAACACCAGTACGATTGCCGCGACCAACCCTCCGGCCACCGTTACCAGCACTCGCTCGCGCGCTGTCAGCCCGGCGAACCAGGTCTGGGCAGGTACGAGCATTGGGGCGATCATGGCGCGCGCACCGTGATCGCAGCGACGGTGGCGCCGGTGGCGTCGGGGGCAAGGCTTGGAGGTACGGTGACCTGCCAGCCGTCCTGCTGGAGGGCCGTGAGCATCCGGTTAATGTCGTCGGCGGTTGGCGCCGCGGCCTGAAAGCGCAAGGTTCCGTCGGCGGCGTAGCCCAGATCGCGCAAGGCCACCGAGGGGATCGGGCGCATCGCCGCAAGCAGCGCCGCGGCGGGTGCGGTGAAGCTGGCCCCGCCCTCGCCGCGCCGCGCGAGTTCGCCCGCCGCCAACGCCTGAGCACTGGCGAGATCGACCGCGGCGGGAAAGCGCTTTTGCGCGGCAACTAGTGCTGCGTTTTCCCGCGAAGAAGCATCGAGGTTCAGCTTCACCGTCTCCACCGCCAGAATAAGGAACCCGAGCAGCGCTACGACCGCCGCCATCCGCGCGAGCTGGCTCCAGTCGGACAGGCGGAAGAACGAAACCCGGCGCGGAGCATAGACCCCCTGGCGCAAGTTCAGCGGCGGATTGCGCCATGCTTCGAACAGGGCAGCTTCCAGCGCATCGGATGAAACTGTCTCGGACGCGCTTCCGGCCAGCGCGGCGACCAGTTCCGGCTCTCCGGCAAACGCCGCCTCGGGGGTGCGCGCCACAGCCTGCCCGGCCAGTTCGCCCGATACCGCGCCTGTGGCGGGAGCGGGCAAGATCAGCGCCGCCGGGATCAGCGCTTCGGGGATCAGCCCGACTGCGGCCAGTTCGGCGAGCCACAAGTCCATCGCCGAATGTGCAGCGGTGGCGACCAAAATGTCACGCTCGCCCGCCGCCACCGCGACATGCAGGCCCTCACCGCCGCTCTCCAGCCGTGCCGCCGCCAGCGCCTGTGCCAGCGGCATCGTGCCGTGTGGACGAACGCGGACGGGGGCTTGATCGGAAGGCACCAGCGCGACCACGCGATGGTCGTCGGCCAGTTCGCCCCACGGCACCGCGTCGCCGGGACGGTAATCCGCCCACGGATCGAGCGCGCCGTCGTTCACCTGCCGCCACTGCCAGTCGTCACCGGTGACTGCGGGCAGGACGATCAGCAGGCCGTCTTCGCTCGTCGCATCGCTGTCGTCGGCGGACATCGCCCGATCAGCGCTTGTCGGCGTAGATATCGGCATCGTTGTCTTCGCCGCCGGTCTTGCCGTCCGCGCCGAGCGAGAAAATCTCAAACGGGTGACCCGCCTGACCGGGGACGGCGAACTGGTATGGCCGTCCCCACGGATCGCTTGGCAGATCCTTGATATAGCCACCGCTGCGATAATTCTGTGGCAGCGCGAGGTTGGCCGGCGGGGTGCGCAGCGAGGCCAGGCCTTCGCCTGCGCCAGGGTAGACGAGGTTGTCGAGCCGATACATTTCCATCGCTTGCGCCAGCGTGGCGATATCGCCCTGCGCTTTGACCCGCATCGCCTTTTGCTGGCTGGGCAGGACGTTGATCAGGACAACGGTGGCGAGCAGGCCAATGATGAAGATCACGACCATCAGTTCGACGAGAGAGAAGCCGTTGGGCCTGACATGGTTGGGGGCTGGCAGCTTGCGCCGGGGGTGCATGGGAATTTCCTAAAGGCCTGTCAGGTTTTGCAACTGGAGGATGGGGAGCAGGATCGCAAGGATGATGGTCGCCACCGCGGCGCCCATGACGATGATGATCGCGGGTTCGAGCAACGCCAGCGCAGCGCTGGTGAAGCTTTCGAACTCGCGTTCGAGATAGTCGGCGGCGCGTTCGAGCATCGGCCCAAGCTGGCCCGCGGCCTCGCCGCTGGCAGCAAGGTAGATCAGCAAAGGCGGAAACGTCTCCGCCTCGCGCAGCGCGGTCGATAGCGATCCGCCCGCGCGAACTTTCTCGACAATGCCTTCCAGTGCACGGCGCTGGACGCTGTTCGAGACCGTCCGGCTGGCCAGCCGCAGGCCATCTACCAACGGCAGCCGCGCCTCGATCATCGTCGCCAGGGTGCGGGCCAGGCTGGCGGCATGAACATCGCGGATCAGGCGGCCGATCAGCGGCAGGCGCAGGATTGCAGCGTCGACTCGGTATCGGATCGCGGGATTGCGTAGGGCGCGGATCGCCAGCAACACCAGCAACGCCAGCCCGAGTGCCAGCGCCCACCACCACTCGGCCAGAAACCGCGAGATTCCAATCACAATCCGCGTAAGCGTGGGCAGCTGGACGCTGGCGTTGTCGAATTGTTCGACCACTTTGGGCACGACCTTGATCATCAGCCCGGTGACCACCGAGATCGCAACCATCGTCAGGACGATCGGATAGGCCAGCGCCGAGAGAATCTTGGAACGGACCTGTGCCTGTTTTTCCAGCAGATCGGCAAGGCGATTGGCGATATCGGGCAGGCTCCCCGAATTCTCGCCCGCGGCAATCATCGCGCGGAAAATCGGCGGGAAGCTGGGTTCCTCACGCCGCATCGCCTCGGCCAGCGGCAACCCTTCGAGTACGCCCGAATGGACGTTGGCAAGGATTGCGCGGGCGCGAGGCTTTTCGGTCTGGCGGCTGATCGTGCGCAGGGTTTCTTCGAGCGGGGAGACAGTCATCAACGAAGCGAGCTGGCGAGTGAACAGCGAGAGCTGCTTGGAATTAAGCCGCGCGGCGAACAGCGCGATTCCGCTGGTGGTAACCGCGGCGCGACTGGCGGAGGCGGCGGCATCGGGGCCCAGCCGCACGATGTGCCACTGGCGCTGCGTGAGCCGCTCGCGCGCCTGCACCTCGCCTGTAGCCTCGATCGCGCCGCGGCGTTCGGCACCCTTGGGGTCGATGGCGAGGTAGGCGAAGCGGGGCATCAGGTGTCCGCGGACGTGTCGGTGGCCCGCGTAATCCGCGCTGCTTCCTCGGGCGTGGTCTCGCCTGCCAGCACTAGCGCGCGCGCGGATTGGAGCAGGCTGGGGGTTTCGGAAAAGGCGTGCGCGGCAATCGCGCCTTCCTCGGCGTGATCGTGGATCATCCGGCGAATGGCGTCGTCGATCCGGATCGCCTCGAACACCCCGATCCGTCCGGTATAGCCGCCCTGCCCGCATTGCGGACAGCCCTTGGCCGCAGCAACGGTGGTGCCGGGTTCGATCCCGAGAATTCCCGCCAGCCCGGATTCGATTTCCTTCTCCGTGCGGCACACCTTGCACAGTCTTCGCACCAGTCGCTGGGCGATCACAGCGCGCAATGTGCTGGCGAGCAGGAATGGCTCGACCCCCATGTCGCGCATCCGGGTTATCGCGCCTGCTGCATCGTTGGTGTGGACGGTCGAGAGCACCAGATGCCCGGTGAGCGAGGCCTGGACCGCGATTTCGGCAGTCTCGCGGTCGCGGATTTCGCCGACCATCACCACGTCGGGGTCCTGGCGCAGGATCGCGCGCAGCCCCGCCGCGAAAGTCAGCCCAACCTTGGGATTGACCTGGGTTTGCCCGACGCCATCCACGGCATATTCGACCGGGTCTTCCACCGTGAGGATATTGCGCCGCCCATCGTTGAGCCCGCGCAGCGCCGCATAAAGCGTCGTGGTCTTGCCCGAACCGGTCGGCCCGGTGACCAGGACGATCCCGTTGGGATCGGCCAGTGCGCGGCGCAACAGCTTTTCGGTGGCGGGATCGAGCCCTAGGTGCACGAGATCGAGCCCGGCGTTCTCCTTGTCGAGCAGGCGCAGCACCACCCGCTCGCCCGCGCGGCTGGGGAGCGTCGAGACGCGCACATCGACCAGCTTGCCGCCAAGCGAAAGTCCGATCCGGCCGTCCTGCGGCACCCTGCGTTCGGCGATATCGAGCCGCGCCATGACCTTGATCCGGCTGACCAGCACGGGCGCGACGTGCGGCGGCATCCGCAGCTTTTCCTGAAGCACGCCGTCGACCCGCATCCGCACTACGAGCGCAGACTCGTAAGGCTCGATGTGAATGTCTGACACGCCCTGGCGCAGCCCCTCGGCGATCAGGCCGTTGATCAGGCGGATCGCAGGCGCGTCGTCGGCGCTGTCGAGCAGGTCTTCGGCGGTGGGCAGGCCGAGCGTAAGCGGGTCAAGACCGTCGCCGGCAATACCCATGTCGCCAATCACCGCGGCTGAGCCCCCGTCGAGAGCGTAACTTTCGCCCAGCAGCTTCTCGAATTCCGGGGCATCGACGGGTTGGAGTGTCAGCGGGCGGCCAAGACGGCGGCGCAGTTCGAGCAGGGCGAGTGGATCGGCCCCCTCGCGCATCGCCAGGCGCACCGTCTCGCCGACATCGTCAAGCACCACATAGCCTTGGTCGCGTGCGACCGGGTACGGGATGATCGACGCCACCGCGGGCGTGGCAGGCTCGATCACGCTCACGCCTTCGACCAGCGCGACTTCGTCGGTCAGCGGGATGTCCGCCTCGATCGTCTTGCTGCCGCGGCGGATGGTCACCATCTTATGGGGCCAGCGTTGTGGAAGTGCTTCGACAAGCTCGGCATGAGCGGAGCTTGGCTGAAATTCCGAGCAGAGACCCGCTCAGCCTGAGCAGGTCGAAGGCCGGCGCGCGCCATGCTCGTCACAGCCCGCTCGGCGGAACCGCAACCGGGGCCAGCTCGCCCGGCGTAGGACGGGCTTGGGCGGGGGTGATAACCACGTCACCCGGCTGCTGCACCGCGCCCGGCGGAGTGGTACCCATATAGTCGATCACCAGCTCGTCGATCGCGGGTTCCACTTTGGGGTCGAACCGGCGCTGGGC
The DNA here is from genome assembly GCA_031370725.1 of Novosphingobium sp. Classification (GTDB taxonomy): domain Bacteria; phylum Pseudomonadota; class Alphaproteobacteria; order Sphingomonadales; family Sphingomonadaceae; genus Novosphingobium. The sequence goes on along the minus strand of JANMQW010000110.1, from coordinate 7,370 downwards.
CTCGCGGATGATGCCATAACGCCGCGCGGTGGTCGCCTCGCGATCGGACTGGCTGCGCAGGATCGTGGGGCGGATGAAGATCATCAGGTTGGTTTTAACTCGGCTTTTGCCGCGCGATTTGAACAGTTCGCCCAGGATCGGGATATCGCCCAGCAGGGGGATCTTCTGGATCGTGCGCCGCTCGTTGTCGTCGAGCAAGCCGCCCAGCACCGCAATCTCGCCGCTGGCGACGGTGATCGTGGTCTTGATCTCGCGCTTGTTGATGATCAGCTCGTTGAACTTGTCCGAGACCGGGCCGACGATCGAGCTGACTTCCTGGCGCAGATCGAGGCGGACGTCGTTGTCGGCGTTAATCTGCGGGGTAACGTCGAGCTCGATCCCCACGTTCTGGCGCTGGATCGTGCGAAAGGCGTTGTCGAAATTGTTGCTCAACGCCTCGCCGGTCGAAACCGGGATTTCCTGCCCGAACAAGATCGAGGCGGGGATGTTGTTGTTGGTGGTGATGTGCGGTGTGGAGAGAATGTTGGAATTGCTGTCCGCTTGCACGGCGTTGATCAGCACGCCCAGTGCGGCGTTCTGGCCGATCGTGGTGTAGCCGCCGGTATAGCCGCCCTGCGCCTGACCGAGTGCGGTGATCGCGTTCTGGCGGAGCAGATCGCCCGCGGCGCTGTTGGTTCCGGTGGTCACAATGTTGCCGTTTATGACGGTGGTGTTTTGATCCACCTTCTTCGCCAGCAGGCCGCCCGCCAGATCGATGATGTTGGGCACGATATTGGAGAAATTGGTCACCGCGAACGGCACGTTCTTGCCGCCGAACAGGAATTGCACACCCAATTGCTTCGCCACACTATCGCTGACCTCGACAATGATCGCCTCGACCAGCACCTGATCCTGACGCTGATCGAGCTGGCGAATCACCTCGGTCAGTCGCCGCTGGACGTCGAGCGGGGCCGAAATGACCACCGCGTTAGCCCCAGGGTAGCGCGTGATCACCGCGGTGCCCCGGCCACCGGCGAGTTGGATTGAGCCAGTGCCGAGCCCCGAGCCGACGCTGGCCGAAGCACCGCCGCCGGTAGTCGCGGTGACCGTGCTCGATCCCGCCGCACCGCTGCCGCTACTGCTGCCGCGGCTGGTTCCGCCCGTACCGCCCAGACTTATCGGCGCGGGTGAGCCAGAGCCGACTTCGCCCCCGCCTTGCCCACCGACCAGCCGTTCGAGCATCGGCACCATCTGCGCCGCGTCGGCGTAATCGAGCCACACCACCTTGATTTCACTGCCGCGCGCGGCGCTGGCATCGAGGCTGCGCGCTATCCCCGCCAGTCGCGAGATCGTTCCGGGATCGCCACGCAGCAGCAGCGTGTTCGAGCTATCGACCGCGACTACCGACGCGAGAGTCAGTCCGCCCTCGCCCGCTGCCGGGATCAATTCGTTGAGCGCGGCGGCGATCTCGCGCGCGCCGGCATGATCGAGCGCAACAGTCTGCGTTGAATCGACGCTTGTCCGGTCGATCTGCGACAGCAGCGCGCGGATCCGGCGGACGTTGTCGGCATAATCGACCAGCACCAGCGAGCGCCCCGCGCGGTTGGCGGTGAGCGAACCTTCGCGGCTGACCAGCGGCCGCAGCGTTTCGACTGCCTGCGCGGCGTCGATCGAGCGCAGCCGGATCACTTCGGTGACCATCTGGTTGCGCGCCGCGCCCTTGCTGCCGATCCGGCTGGGCTGCGCCGCAGCGCCCTCGGCCGGCTGGATGCGGAACGCGCCGTTGCCCGATGGCACCGCGACCAGCCCGTTGGCGCGCAGTGTGGAGAGGAATACCTCGAAGTATTCCGAGCGGCTCAGCGGGCGGTCGCTGACCACCGATACTTTGCCCTGGACCCGGCCATCGACGATGAAGGTCCGTCCGGTGACTTCGGCGGCATCGGCGACGAACGCGCGGACGTCGGCATCGCGGACGTTGAGGATATACTGCGCCGCCGCCACCTGGGGCAGCGCAAGGAGCAGCGCGGCGAAGGCCGCGGTGATGGGGCGATGGAATGTCATTGGGTGAGTGTAATCGCCAAGGGTAGCTGCTGTCCGTTACGGCTTACGGTAACCGACACCGATTGTCCCGGCTGAAGTTTGGTAGCCAGTGCAGCCGCGTCGGCCCCGCCGGTAATCGCCTTGCCCCCGACCGCGGTTATGACATCGCCAGGCTGGAACCCGGCGGCGCGGAAGGGCGCGGCGTTGGGCCCAGCGCTTACCTGGAGGCCGGTGACCTTGCCGTTTTCGGAGCGTGGGGCGAACGAAATGTTCTCGCGCACCGCATCGACGGTGAGCGGTCCGGGCGCCGTGCCGGGTACGGTCTGGCCGACTGGACCGCTCGGCGTTTGGGTCAGGGTCGTTGCCACGAGTGCGGGCTTCGATTGATCGATGTACAGCGTTTCGCTGGCTCCGCCGTGGGTCAGCCCGACATGATCGAAATGCACTTCCGCGAGGATAATGCCGGGCATCACCTCGGTTCCCACGCGATAAACCTGCTGGATCCCGTCGGCCCCGGCGATAATCGCGCTGCCCCCGCCGGTCGCGGCGTTGACCCGGATGCCATAGAGCGTGAGCGCGAGCCCCGTCACCGTTTCAGCGCCCGGCGCGGTCTTCACGGCACCTACGCGGTTGAACGGATCGAACCCGGCAAACAGCGCCGAGCGCGCCGCCGGGCTCATCACCCGAACGCCTGCGGGGCGCCACGCGCCGAGCGGCGAGACCGGGGTCACGACAATCCACAACACGATCGCAGCCAGTACCGCGATCGTCGCAGCCAGCGCCCACCACAACACGTCGTGCAACGGCACTGCGGTCAAGCGTCTGCCGCCAAAGACAAATTGTTCACGCGCGAATCGCAAAGTCCGACCGCTCCTTTGCGGCGCATGTTTAGCGCGGGCGGGGCGATTCACAACTTAAAGGCGGGTCGGGCTGGCTCACCGCGCGATTGTGGCTTGGCCATTGCCTTGCACGCGCGCAACCGTGCGGCAATGCTTTCGCGCCTTCCCGGCCCCGTTCACCGCTCGGTGCTCAAGCTCGCGCATGTGCTGCGCCTCGCCTGGTGGAGCGTCCGGCGCCCTCAAGTCCACGGCTGCAACGCGATCGTGGTCAACCCGGCCGGGCAAGTCCTGCTCGTCCGCCACAGCTACCAGTCACCGACGCGCTGGATGCTGCCTGGCGGTGGGATCGGACGCCGCGAAAGCCCCGAGCAGGCAGCAGCGCGCGAGGTCGCCGAGGAAGCAGGCTGCCGGATCGTCAATGCCCGCTGCATCGCGGTGGAAACGGTCCCGCTGGTGGGCGCGCGCAACCATATCCATCTGATCGCTGGCGACACGTCAGACGAGCCAGTCGCGGATGGGCGCGAGATTGTGGAGGCTGCGTTCTTCGCGCCCGACGCCTTGCCTGCGACGATCAACAAGGCGGCGCGGTCGCGGATCGAGCGGTGGCTCGCGCTGGCTCAAAACAGCGAGAGTTGATCGGTTTTCCCCTGCGGCGATGCCTGCTCATCGCCCGCGTCCTCCTCGCTTTCGAGCAAAGACAGCCCCAGCCCCATCAGCCGCACCGGCTGGGGCAGCGGCAACAGCGCGTCGAGCAGGTCCATCCCCAGCTTGCCGAATGCGGGCCGCGTCTCGACCACCGCGGCGACCGAACGCGCACGGCTGAGCGTATGGAAATCGGCGAAGCGCAGTTTGAGCGTGACCGTCCGCCCGCGCGATTTGCTGCGCTCGATCCGCTCCCACGCGGCGTCGGCGATGGATTCCAGCGCCTCACGCAAAGCCAGGCCCGATGACAGGTCGTGGTCGAAGGTCCGCTCGGCGCTGACCGATTTGCGCGCGCGGTGGGCTTTCACCTGACGCAGATCGATCCCGCGGGCGGCGCGGTAGAGGTAATCGGCCATCGAACCGAAATGACTGCGCAGGAAGGCCAGATTATGCCCGGCCAGATCGGCCCCGGTCTCGATCCCCAGCGCGGTCATCTTTTCCGCGCCGCGCGGTCCGACCCCGTGAAAGCGCCGCACCGGCAAGCCGCCGACAAACGCCGCGCCCTCTCCGGGGCGGATCACGCACAGGCCGTCAGGCTTGTTCTGGTCGCTCGCCAGCTTGGCGATGAACTTGTTGTACGATACCCCGGCGCTCGCGGTCAGCCCGGTCTCGGCCTTTATCCGTGCCCGGATCAGTTCGGCGATCCGCGTCGCCGAGCCGATCCCGCGGATGTCGGCGGTGACGTCTAGATAGGCTTCGTCGAGGCTCAGAGGTTCGACGTGGGGGGTGTAATCTTCGAAGATCGCGCGGATCTGGTTGGACACCTCCTTGTACACTTCGAAGCGGGGTTTGCGGAAAATCAGGCCGGGGCACAGCCGTATCGCGGTGACCGAGGGCATCGCCGAGCGCACCCCGAATCGCCGCGCCTCATAGCTCGCCGCCGCAACCACCCCGCGCCCCGACGAGCCGCCCACCGCCAGCGGTTTCCCGCGCAATTCGGGTTCATCGCGCTGTTCGACGCTTGCATAGAACGCATCCATATCGACATGGATGATCTTGCGCAGCCCGGTACCCGCGCCGGATTCATCGTCGGGATCGGCGTAAGGGTCAGGTTCGGCGTCGGGCGGCGACATGGCTGAGAGCTAGACGCGCACCACGCATTTGAAAATCATCCTTCCCCACCCGTGCGAAAGTCAAGTTATGCTGCACTGCAAAAAGAATCGCTGGAACTGAAGCGCCATCGCGCCCATTTGGGCCCGTGTCCTCCATCCCCGCCAGCGCCCCCCCGATCGAAAGGCCGTTCCCGCTGCGCGAGGGCGAGCTGGTGGTGTTGCTGGCTTTTACCCAGGCGCTTCAGGCGCTGGCGATCGATGCGATGCTGCCCGGTATCGGCACCATCGCGCGCGATCTTCACGCCACCGATCCCAACCAGCGCCAGTATATTGTCGGCGTGTTCCTGCTCGGCTGCGGTGTAGGCGCGCTGGTTCCGGGCACTTTGGCCGACCGCTTCGGACGCCGCCCGATCCTGCTCGCCAGCCTGGCATGCTATGTCGTGATGGCGCTGGCCTGCGCGGTGGTGACCGAATTCAACACGATGCTGCTGTTCCGCTTTATTCAGGCGATCGGCAGCGGCGGGCTGGCGGTGCTGCCCTCCGCGATCATCCGCGACCGCTTCGAGGGCGACAAGATGGCGCGGCTGCAATCGCTGGTCATGGTGATCTTCATGATCGTGCCGATGATCGCGCCCACGCTGGGCCAGGGCGTGCTGGCGGTGGCGGGGTGGCGCGCGATCTTCTGGGTGACGGCGGGGCTGGGCGTCATGGTCAGTGCATGGGTGTACTTGCGCCTGCCCGAAACGATGCACCCCGAATTCCGCCAGAAAATCGGCCTGCGCACTATCGGGCGCAACATGGTCACCACGCTGACCACCCGCGCTTCGATCGGCTATGTAATCGGCAGCGCGCTGATCCTGGGGGCGATGTGGGGCTATATCCAAAGCTCGCAGCAGCTGTTGGGCGAGCACTTCGGCGCGGGCGCGCGGTTTCCGCTGTTCTTCGGCGGGATGGCGATGTTCATGGCGATCGCCAACTTCGGCAACAGCCGCATCGTCGAGCGGTTCGGCGCGCGGCGGGTGAGCCACACGGCGGTGTTCGCCTTCATCGCGGTGGCCGCGCTCCAGCTGTTCCTGGCGACGCGGGCGCACCAGACGTTGTGGCAGTTCGTGCCGGTGATGACCGCCAACATGGCGCTGATGAGTTTCATCGGCGCCAACTTCGCCTCGATCGCGATCCAGCCGTTCGCGCGGATCGCCGGGGCAGCGGCATCGGTCCAGGCGTTCCTGCGCATGGTCACCGCGTCGGTGCTGGGCGCATTGATCGGCCAGGCCTACGACGGCAGCGCGGTGCCGTTCGCGGCGGCGCTGCTGGCGGCGGGGCTGGGGTGTCTGGGGCTGATCCTGTTCAGCGAACGCGGCAAGCTGTTCCGGAGGGTTTATCCGCGCGGGGCGACACGACCGGTGGTGGATATTTGAGAGAACTGCCCTCACCCCCGAAAGGGGAGTCAGAACAACTTCGCCCAGGCCAACTCGGCAAATTCGCACAGTAAGGGCCGCGTATCGCGCGGGTCGATGATGTCCTCGACTCCGAAGCGTTCTGCGGTGCGGAACACCGAGCGGACCAGGTTGAGCCGGGCCCGGATTTCAGCGAGTTTGGCGGCGGGATCGTCCGCAGCCTCGATCTCGGATTTGTACGCGACCTCGATCCCGCCCTCGATCGGCAGGCTGCCCCAGTCGCCGCTGGGCCAGGCAAAGCGGTACTGGAACGCGTCGCCGTCGCTCATCGCCGCGCCCGCGATGCCATAAGCGCGGCGGATCACGACGCAGCACAGCGGCACCGTCGCGCGGTAGATCGCGTTCATCGCGGCGACGCCATAGCGGATCGTGCCCGCGGTTTCCGCCGCCGCGCCGATCATGAAGCCGGGGTTGTCGACGAGGTGGACCACCGGCAGGCGGAACTGGTCGGCCAGCCTGATGAAGCGTTCGGCCTTTTCGCTGGTGCGCGCTTCCCACGAACCGCCGAGGAAGCTGGGATCGCTGGCGAGCACCGCAACCACCCGGCCATCGAGCCGCGCGAACGCGGTGATTGCGGCCTGGCCCCACTTGGCGCCGATTTCGAACACGCTGTCCTTGTCGAACACCGAGGCGAGGATGCGGCGCATGGAATAGGCGGCGCGGCCATCACGTGGGACGGCTGACAGCAGCGCTTCGTCACGCCGGTCTACGGGATCGCGCGATTTCACTCGCGGCGCGGGCTTGCCGACCGCCGAGGGCAGGTAAGACAGGAACCGCCGCGCCCGCGCGAACGCCTCGGCCTCGCTGGCGACCTCGTCGTCGATCACCCCGTTGCGGGTGTGGATTTCGCTCCCGCCGAGTCCTTCCTTGTCCTCGACTGCCTGCCCGCCGTCGATCGCGGCGACCACCGCCGGGCCGGCGGCGAACACTTGCGACAGGCCTTTGACCATCGCCGAATAGTGGCTCGCCACCGCCCGCGCCGCGCCCAGCCCGGCGGTCGGCCCGAGCGCGAGCGCGACCACCGGCACTTTGTCCAGGTTTGTCACCACATCGCGCCAGCCGTGTACCGCCGGGATATATGTCGCGCCGATGGTCTCGAGCGTCTTGACCGAGCCGCCCCCGCCGGTGCCGTCGATCATCCGCACGATCGGCAGCCCCATGGTGTGCGCCATCGCCTCGGCCTGCATCATCTTGCGGTGGATCGAGGCATCGGCCGACCCGCCGCGCACGGTAAAGTCGTCGGCAGTGGCGACGATCGGTCGGCCTTCGATGTCCGCCCGCCCGAAGATGTAGTTGGCGGG
>JANMQW010000341.1:0-2370 GCA_031370725.1 Novosphingobium sp. | reverse complement strand
GCGACATCGGCCGGGTCGATGCCGACGGCTTCGTCGAACTGGTCGGGCGCGCCAAGGACGTGATCATCTCGGGCGGGTTCAACGTGTTCCCGATCGATCTCGAGGGCGAACTGCTCAAGGACGCGCGGGTGGCGGAAGCCGTGGTGATCGGCGTGCCCAGCGACAAATGGGGCGAAACCCCGGTCGGATTCGTTGTGCTTAAAGGTGCGGACAAGGACGCACTCGAAGACATCCGCGCCACTGCCAACGCTCGCCTCGGCAAGACCCAGCGCCTGGCGCTTGTCCACGCGATCGACGACATGCCGCGCAGCCACATCGGCAAATTGCTCAAGACCGAGCTGCGCGATCTGGCAGCGGCGAAGGGCGGGGCTGCCTGAGGCGCGCGCCTTGCGAAGGCCGGGCCGATGCCGCGCCTGATCCTGTTCAACAAACCTTACGGTGTCCTCTCGCAGTTCACCGATGCGCGCAGCCCCACCCCGCGCCCGACACTGTCGGCGCACATTGCGATCCCCGGGGTCTATCCCGCCGGACGGCTCGATGCCGACAGCGAGGGCCTGCTCATGCTCACCGACGATGGCCGCCTCCAGGCGCGAATCGCCGATCCCCGGTTCAAGCAGGCCAAGACTTATTGGGTGCAAGTCGAAGGCGATCCTGACGATGCCGCGCTGGCACCGTTGCGCGCTGGCATACGCCTCAACGACGGCCAGACCATGCCTGCCGATGTCGCCCGGATCGACCCACCCCGACTATGGCCGCGCGATCCCCCAGTGCGCTTCCGCAAATCAATCCCCGATTGCTGGCTCGAACTTACTATCCGCGAAGGCCGCAACCGCCAGGTCCGCCGGATGACCGCCGCGGTCGGCCTCCCCACCCTCCGGCTCGTGCGCTGGCGGGTGGGCGAGTGGACGCTCGAAAGCCTGGCACCGGGCGATTGGCGCGAGATTTCCGTGTAGGCCACTCCGCGAGAGGATCACCACAATGCCTGACATTCTGTTTCACCAGTACGATAGCTCGCCGTTTTCGGAAAAAGTGCGGGTTTGTTTCGGCATCAAGCAACTGGCGTGGGGCGCGGTCGATCAGCCGGTCATCATGCCCAAGCCCGAGCTCGTCGCCCTGACCGGCGGATATCGCCGCATCCCGGTGATGCAGATCGGGGCCGACATCTACTGCGACAGCCAGTTGATCGTCCGCGAACTCGAGCGGCGCTACCCCGAACCCACGCTGTTCCCGCAGGACGATCGCGGCCTCGCCCACGCCACGGCGCTTTGGACGGACCGGGCGGTGTTCCAGGCCGCAGTGGCGATCATCTTCGGGGGGCTGGGCGACAAGGTGCCGCGCGCCTTCATCGAGGACCGCACGGTGCTCTCGGGGCGCTCGTTCGACCCGGAAGCCATGCGAGCTGCGATTCCTCACATGGAAGCGCAGATGCGCGCGCACATCGCGCTGCTGTCCGATCAACTGGCTGACGGGCGCGGGTTCCTGACTGGTGAGCAGCCGGGGCTGGTCGATGCCAACGCCTACTACAACCTGTGGTTCATCCGCGCCGCGTTTCCGCCCGCCGCCAGCCTGTTCGACGATATGCCGCACGTGCCCGAATGGACGGAGAAGGTCAGGGCGATCGGCCACGGCGAGCGGTCCGCGGTAAGCCGCGAGGCAGCACTCGCGATCGCCCGCACCACCGCGCCGCTGACGGGCACCATCGCGCCGCAGGATGCCGCGCTCGAGGGCAAGCAGATAACCATTGCCGCCGACGACTATGGGCGCGACCCGGTGCGCGGAGTGCTCGTCGGCTCGTCCGACCACCACGTTGCGGTTCGCCGCAAAGATCCGCTCGCAGGCGAGGTGGTGGTGCATTTCCCACGGATCGGCTTTTCCGTTCAAAGTTGACCAGATGCAACCAGGGCGCCGAACTAGAGTTTGTCCGCAGTTGAGTGAAATGCCAGCGGATGCTGCAACGACATCCGGGGAGCCGGATATGCCTCAATCCAAATCTGGCTCAGCCCGGAATCTCCCATTTGACGGCGCTCGTGTAACTGCCGCCAACCGCCGCGCCGGTCGCATCGGTGGCGGGGTTGAACCGCGCCCGCTTGGCGACGTTGGTGCAGGTTGCGCGGTCGAGGTCGGCAGAGCCGCTCGAAGCGACGATCTCGCAATTGCGCACGCGCCCGTCGGCGCCGATCGTCACCCGGAAGCGCGCAACACCCGCGCGTTCCTCGCGCAGCGCTGCGGCGGGATAATCGTCGGTCGTCGCCCACTTGCCGGGGCTGCCGAGCGGTGTCGCAGCGCGCGGGGTGAAGCTGGCGCTGGGTGACGGTTGGGGCATCAAGGGACCGGGATCGATGGGTCCGGGTAGCCCGGTCGGCGGCGTCA
>JANMQW010000334.1:0-8802 GCA_031370725.1 Novosphingobium sp. | reverse complement strand
TGAAAGGCGAACTCGAACGCATCGCCGCGTTCACCGGGCTGAGCCGCGACACCCGCGAGCAGGTCACGCGCAGTCTGGATGGGTGAGTCTGTAGAAGTCATCCGCGCTTCCGCGCTCGATGGCATCCCTCACGGGTTCCTCGGCCGCCGAGGCGGTGTCTCCACCGGCATCCACGCCGGTCTCAACGTCGGCTGGGGCTCGGACGATGAACGCGCGGCGATCGCCGAAAACCGCCGCCGCGCGGTGGAAGCGGTGCTGCCCGGCGCAACGCTGGTCACCGTGCATCAGGTCCACTCGCCCGACGTCGTCACCGTCACCGCACCATGGCCCGACGACGCCCGGCCCAAAGCCGACGCGCTGGTCACCAACCGACCCGGCCTGCTCCTCGGCATCCTCACCGCCGATTGCGCGCCGGTGCTGCTGGCGGATGCTGAGGCAGGCGTGATCGGCACGGCGCACGCGGGATGGAAGGGCGCGCTGGCTGGCGTGACCGACGCGACCGTCGTCGCGATGGAAGCGCTCGGCGCGCGGCGCGAGCGGATCACCGCCGCCATCGGCCCGTGCATCGCGCAGGCGAGCTACGAGGTGGACGACGATTTCGAAGCGCGCTTCGTCGTCGCCGACACCTTCAACGCGCGGTTCTTCCGCATGGGCCGCGAGGGCCACGCCTGGTTCGATCTCGAAGGCTACGTCGCGATGCGGCTGGAGGCGGCGGGTGTCGCCACGGTCGAAAAACTCGGCCTCGACACGTACGCCGACGAATCCCGCTTCTACTCCTACCGCCGCGCCACCCACCGCGACGAGCCGGGCTATGGGCGGGAGATTGCGGTGATTGGGTTGTGATTGTTCGAACAAGCGAGTTTGTCGCTTCAGCGTCGCGCGGGAGGGTCGCGCTGCTGGTTCTCGCGAGCCTCGGTTTCGTTGCGGCGGGTGCCTGGTTAATTGGCTCCTTCGGCGAAGTGGCAGATTCGAGTAGGCACTCGGCAGCAGAGAACTACTTTTTCGGGTGGGCCTCCATCATCCTCGGCACAATGGCCGCAATTTCCATGTTTCCAGAATTACTAGGTGGCGACGAGGTGCTGCGCGTTGGCCCCAACGGCGTACGTTACCGACGATGGTCAAACCAACACATCCCGTGGTCGCAGATCAGCGATGTTACAACTTGGGCTTATAAGCGACAACGCGGGATCGCATTGCGCCTCGTTCAGCCCCGAGCGTTTCCCGGTCGCCTCATTCCGAGTCTCTTTGCAAAAGCCAACCGGTGGTATTCAGGTGGAGATATTCAAATCTCACTTGTCGGAACTGATCAAAGCTTTGACGAAGCCGTGTCTGCGATCGAACACTTTCGTCCCGTCGACTCACCCATGCTTTGACCGGTCGCATGTCGTCATGACCTTGGTGCCTGCCGTCGATAGCTAAGCGCCTCAGCGATGTGGATGCGCCCCACCGTCTCCACCCCCGCCAGATCGGCAATCGTCCGCGCCACGCGCAAAATGCGGGTGTAGCCGCGCGCCGACAGCCGCATCGCGTCTGCGGCTTGCAACAGCAGCTTGCGCGCGGGTTCGTCGGGGGTGGCGTATTGCTCGAGCCCCTCGCCATCGAGCTCGGCATTGGTGCGTGCGCCGGTGGCTTCGCGGCGGGCGTTCTGGCGGTCGCGCGCCGCCGCTACCCGCGCGGCAACCGCCTCCGATCCTTCGCTCGGCGGGGGCAGCGCGAGGTCGGCGGCGGAGACCGCCTCGACTTCGACGTGGAGGTCGATCCGGTCCAACATCGGCCCGGAGACCTTGCTCTGGTAATCCGCCGCGCACCTTGGCGCGCGGCTGCACCCCAGCGCGGGATCGCCGAGATGCCCGCAGCGGCACGGGTTCATCGCCGCGATCAGCTGCACCCGCGCGGGGAACGTCACGTGCGCGTTGGCGCGAGCGACGCTGACCTCGCCGGTCTCGAGCGGCTGGCGCAGCGAATCGAGCACCGGGCGCTGGAATTCGGGCAGTTCGTCGAGGAACAGCACGCCCAGATGCGCAAGGCTGACCTCGCCCGGGCGCACCCGCAGCCCGCCTCCGGTCAGCGCCGCCATCGAGGCCGAGTGGTGCGGGCTACGGAACGGCCGGTTGCGGCTGATCCGCCCATCGACGAGCGTGCCCGCGACGCTCGCGATCATCGAGGTTTCGAGCGCCTCCGCAGGCGTCAGCGGTGGCAGGATACCGGGCAGGCAGCTCGCCAGCAGGCTCTTGCCCGCGCCCGGTGGCCCGATCATCAGCAAATTGTGTCCCCCGGCGGCGGCGATCTCGAGCGCGCGTTTCGCCGTCTCCTGCCCCTTGACCATCGCCAGGTCGTTGCCCCGCCTTGGTGGCTCGGCCTCGCCGGGATCGGGCGGGGGCAAGCGCTGGGTGCCCTTGAGGTGGTTGAGCAACGAGATCAGATCGGGCGCGGCGACGATCTCGATCCCGCTCGCCCAGCGCGCTTCGCCGCCCTGCGCCGCGGGGCAGATCAACCCCTTCTCTATCCCGCTGGCGTGGAGCGCGGCGAGCAGCACGCCCGGGGTGGCGATCACCCGGCCATCGAGCGACAGTTCGCCCACCGCGACGTAATCGCCGATCTGTTCGAGATCGACCACGCCCATCGCGGCGAGCAGCGCCAGCGCAATCGGCAGGTCGTAATGGCTGCCTTCCTTGGGAAGATCGGCAGGCGACAGGTTGACCGTGATCCGCTTGGGCGGCAGCGCCAGACCCAACGCCGAGAGCGCGGCGCGGACCCGTTCGCGGCTTTCGCCGACCGCCTTGTCGGGCAGCCCGACGAGAAAGAAGCCGGGCACGCCGGGCCCCACCTGGCACTGCACTTCGACCGCGCGCGCTTCGAGCCCAAGATAGGCGACCGTCGATACAAGTGCGACCATCCGCGCGCGCCCCCCTTGGCATCCGAGGATATGCCCGCGGATGTCTGCCAAGTCGAGACCGCCACACGTCGATACATCCGCCCCGGCTTAAACGCGAATTAACCTCAAGGCGTTAGCTGACGAAGGCGATGCTTCGCTACGCCCTGATCCTTGCTGCGCTTTTGCCCGCCACCGCGCTCGCGCAGGAAGCCGCGACGATAAGTGTCGAAGTTGTCCAGGATATCCCGGAGGGCGATCCGGGCGGCGAACGCTTCGTTGCCGAGGGTCGCTCCGATGCCGCAAACCTGCCAGCCATCGCCACTTACGGCCCGTTCCGGGTGCTCGACGCCGGGCGCGCCGCGTTGGTCGATGCGACCGACACCGCAACCCCGCGCGCGTTCGCGCAAATGCTGATCGCGTTCCCCGCGCTGCGTACGATTGAGATGATTGAGTGTCCCGGCACGAGCGACGATACCGCCAACTTGCGCCTGGGCCGCATGATTCGCCATGCCGGGCTGAATACTTACGTGCCCGATGGCGGATCGGTCCGCTCGGGCGCGGTCGAGCTGTTCCTGGCGGGCAAGCACCGCCGTGCCGCCAGCGGGGCGCAGTTTGCGGTTCACAGCTGGCAGGACAGCGACGGGTTCGAACCGAGCGATGTTGCCGACAACGATCCGGTCAACCTCGCCTACCTCGCCTATTACCGCGAGATGGGCCTCAGCGACAACCAAGCCAAGGCATTCTACGCCATGACCAACGCCGTCCCGCACGACGAGGCGCTGTGGCTGAGCGTGAGCGAGTTCGCCCAGTATGCGGCGCTCGACTAGCACGACGTCAGCGCGTTGACTTTGCGACCTCGTTGACCTAACGGCGCGCCTCGATTTGGCGGGATTTACCTGCTCACCTTTGATTCGAGAGATCCGATGAAGCGCACCTTTCAGCCCAGCAACCTCGTGCGCGCGCGTCGTCACGGCTTCCGCACCCGCTCGGCAACTCCCGGTGGCCGCAAGATCCTTCGCGCCCGCCGCGCCCGCGGCCGCATCAAGCTGAGCGCCTGAGCGACCGCGCTCCCGTGCGGCTTGCGGTGATCCGCAAGCGCGCCGATTTCCTAGCCGCCAACCGGGGTCTGCGCGTGGCGCGGGCTGGTTTCGTTTTGCTCGTCAATCGCGATGCAATCCCCCTCGCGGGAGGCGAAGCAGGCGCGATGCGCCATGGCATCACAGTGACCAAAAAGATCGGCGGAGCGGTGGTCCGCAACCGAATGAAGCGGCGCTTCCGGGCGCTGCTGCGCGAGCTGCTGCCACTCCACGGCATCGCCGCTGCCGACCACGTGCTGATCGGCCGCGAAGGCGGGATCGAGCGCGACTTCGCCAAGCTGCGCGACGAACTGATTGCCGCGCTCGGGCGGGCAACCGAAGGCAAGGGCGATCCGCCGCGCCGTCGCAAGGGACCGACCAGGTGAAGCGCGTACTGATCCTCATCGCCCGCGGCTGGCAGCTTGGCCCCTCGCGGATCCTGCCGCCATCGTGCCGCTTTGCCCCATCGTGCTCGCAATTCGCGATCGAGGCGCTGGAACGACATGGCGCGATTAGGGGTGGCTGGCTTGCGGCGAAACGGCTAGTGCGCTGCCACCCGTGGGGCGGCCATGGCTATGATCCCGTTCCTTGACAGGCAGTTTTCGGCCCTTGATCGCGCGATAGCGGTCCCCCATTTTCCCGCATACCTATCCACAGGACGGCCCCTTTGACCAATCAGCGCAACCTGATCCTCGCGGTGGTGCTCACCGGCCTGCTGCTTCTGGGTTGGGACGCCGGCCTGCGTTATTTCTACCCGCAGGCGAACAAGACGGTGATCGCCGCTGCGCCCGTGGCCCCGGGCACCCCCGCCAAGCCGACGCGCGAAGGTGGGCTGACGAGCGCCGCCGACATCGCTCTCGAAAAGCAGGATCTGAACACCGCCCTGGCCAGCGGCGGGCGCGTGCCGATCGTGGGTCCGCGCGTTGCCGGTTCGATCAACCTGACCGGCGCCGTGCTCGACGATCTGAACCTCACCAGCCACACCGCCGAACTGGCAAAGTCCTCCGGCCCCGTCCGGTTGTTCTCCCCCGCAGGAACGCCGGCGCAGCATTTCGCCCAGTTCGGCTGGGTTGGCGCGGGCGGAGTTAGCGACGTCCAGCTGCCCGACGCGCGCACCGTGTGGCGCGCCGAAGGCACCCGGCTGACCGCGCAGTCCCCGGTCACCCTGCGCTGGGACAACCCCACCGGTCAGAGTTTCGCGATCCGCTTTGCGATCGACGCCAACTACATGATCACCGCGACCCAGACTGTCGCCAATCGCGGCGCGGCGCCCACCGTCGTGCGCCCCTTCGCGCTGATCAACCGCACCGACAAGACCGCCAGCCTCGATACCTGGAACGTCCATTCAGGACCACTCGGCGCTTTCGCCGGGTCGGTCGATTTTGGCAATAACTACAAGGATGTTCGCGAGGCCCCCGAAGCCACCATCTCCCCGCCTGGCCGCCCTAGCTGGATCGGCTTCACCGACATCTACTGGCTTTCCGCTTTGATCCCCGACACGACTGCGCCCGCCAGCGGCGATTTCCGCGCATTGTCTGGCGACCACTACCGCGCCGATCTGCTCTATCGTCCGGTCGCGCTGGCCCCAGGCGCGCAAGTCACGCGCTCCACCCGGCTGTTCGCGGGTGCCAAGGAAAACGCGGTCCTCACTGCCTATGAGAACGCCAAGGCTCCTGGGGGCATCACCAACTTCAGCCTAGCGATCGACTGGGGCTGGTTCCGCTGGTTCGAAAAACCGATTTTCATGCTGCTGCAGTGGCTGTTCCACACCATCGGCAACTTCGGCGTGGCGATTATCTGCCTGACCTTCATCGTCCGTGGCCTGATGTTCCCGATCGCCCAGCGCCAGTTCGCCAGCATGGCGGCGATGCGCGCAATCCAGCCCAAAATGAAGGCGCTGCAGGAACGCTACAAGGACGACAAGGCCACGCTCCAGCAAAAGACGATGGAGCTGTATAAGGAAGAAAAGGTCAACCCGCTGGCTGGCTGCCTGCCCATCTTCCTCCAGATTCCAGTGTTTTTCGCGCTTTACAAAGTTCTCACCCTGGCGATCGAAATGCGCCACCAGCCGTTCGCGCTGTGGATCAGGGACCTGTCCGCGCCCGATCCGCTGCACATCCTCAACCTGTTCGGGCTGCTGCCGTTCAACCCGCCCGCGTTCCTCGCGATCGGGCTGCTCGCGCTGCTCCTGGGGTTCACGATGTGGCTCCAGTTCAAGCTCAACCCGGCGCCGGTCGATCCCAGCCAGGAAATCGTCTTCAAGATCATGCCGTGGATGATGATGTTCGTGATGGCGCCGTTCGCCGCGGGGCTGCTGATTTACTGGATCACCTCGAACCTGCTGACCATCGCCCAGCAGAAGTACCTCTATATGCGCCACCCGGGCTTGAAGGCGCAGGGCGAAAAGGACGCCCAGGACAAGGCGCGGGCGGTAGCGCGTGACAAGCCCACCGCGCTGAAGGCAGTTGAGTCAGCCAAGCCCTCGCCCACGCCGCGTCCCTCCACCCCACGCAAGCCCAAGCCGCGCGGGCGCTAGGAATGGCGCAAGGCCAGCCGGAAGACGAGGCCGAACGCGCGCGGCTGCTGTTCGCGGGGCGGATCGATTTCCTCAAGAGCGCGCCAACGCTGCTGTTCCTGCCCGATCCGGACTTTCCCGAGATTGCGTTTGCGGGCCGCTCGAACGTCGGTAAAAGCTCGCTGCTTAACGCGCTGACGGGGCGCAAGAGCATCGCCCGCGCCTCGGTCACCCCGGGCCGCACGCAAGAGCTCAATTTCTTCGAAGTGGGCGATCCGTCCAAGTTGCGGCTGGTCGATATGCCCGGCTATGGCTTTGCCAAAGCCCCACCCGAAGTGGCCAAGAAATGGCAGAGGCTGGTGCGCGATTACCTGCGCGGGCGGGTCGTGCTCAAGCGCGTGCTGCTGCTGATCGATTCGCGCCACGGAATCAAACCGCCCGATCTCGAGATGATGACGATGCTAAATGAATCGGCGGTGGTCTATCGCCTGGTCCTGACCAAGGCCGACAAGATCAAGACGAGCGACCTGGACAAGGTCGTGGCGGAAACTTTGGTTGAGGCGCGCAAGCATTCGGCCGCCTATCCCGAACTTTTGGTGACATCGGCAGAGACCAAGGCCGGCATCGCCGAACTGCGCACCGCGGTGCTGGAGGATTCGGGGCTTTAGCGCCTGCGCCGCCGCCAGCGCCGCCAACCCAACCAGCCCAGTCCCACCACGGACAACCCCGCGAGCACCCAGCCTGCAGCTTGCGCCACAACGATTCCGACTGCAATCAGCGCGCCAAAGGTTAGCCCCCAGCTCAAGTCGACGATGAATTGGGAGATGACGTCCATCGTCGCAGCTAGCTAGCGAACAGCCCCTCCAGGGTGGCAAAAGCCTTCATCTCGATTGCATTGCCGCTGGGGTCGCGGAAGAACATCGTTGCCTGCTCGCCCGGCTCGCCCTCGAAGCGAATGTGCGGCTCGATCTCGAACCGGGTGCCCGCTGCGTTCAGCCGGTCGGCGAGCGATTGCCACGAAGCCATATCGAGCACCACGCCGAAATGCGGCACCGGCACCGCGTGTCCATCGACCGCGTTGCCTCCGGCGTCGCCGCCCGCCCCTTCCACCCGGTGCGCGACGATCTGGTGGCCGTAGAAATCGAAATCGACCCAGTCAGCGGCACTGCGCCCCTCGCGGCAGCCGAGTAGATCGCCATAGAATGCCCGCGCCTCGGCGATATCGCGGACGGGAAAGGCGAGATGGAAGGGCCGCAGGCTCATCGCCTGGATGCTACCGGTTCATTCTCGACTTCACCAGCCTGAACGATTAGTTGGAACGCAACATCAGGGGCAACGCGTTGAAGCTAATCATCGGCAACAAGAACTATTCGAGCTGGTCGCTGCGCGGCTGGCTGGCGTGCAAGCAATCGGGGTTGAGCTTCGATGAGATCACCGTGCCGCTGTATGGCGAGGAGTGGGACGAGGCCAAAAAACAGGCCGAGGACCTCGCCCCCAGCCAGGGGAAGGTGCCGATCCTGTGGGATGGCGAATGCGTGGTGTGGGACAGTCTGGCGATCATCGATTTCCTCGCCGACCGCGTCGGGCGCGACCGCTTCTGGCCCAAGGACGAAACCGCGCGCGGCATGGCCCGCTCGATGGTCGCCGAAATGCACTCAAGCTATCTGCCGCTGCGCCGCCAGCTGCCAATGAACGTACGCCGCCGGATCGGAGGGGTTGAGCCGAGTGCCGAGACCCGCGCCGACATCGTCCGCATCCTGGGGCTGTGGGCTGAGGCGCGAGCGCGGTTCGGCAAAGGCGGCCCGTTCCTTTTCGGAAGCTTTGGCGCCGCGGATATCATTTACGCGCCCGTCGTCAGCCGTTTTATCAGCTATGGCGTCCCCGTTCCCGGCTTCGCTGTCACCTATATGCAGGCGGTGTGGGAGCACGAGTGGATGAAGGCCTGGATCGCCGCTTCCGAGGCCGAGGAATGGTCGATCGAGAAGTTCGAAGCGCCCCAAGTGGCTTAGGGGATCCGGTCCGTTTCCGCGTAAGGTGTCCCGTCCTTGCGGAAATAGCGGTCGCCGCTGAACATCATGTCGATGTCGGAATAGCCGCCGCTGCCATCGTCATCGCCGCCGCTGATGCACACGAACACGCAGTCGGCATGGGTTTCGTTGATCAGGTGATGACCGTCGGCAACGCCCTTGGGCCACGCGCAGACATCACCTGGCCTGATCACCATGCGGCCCGCATCCTCGATCAGCACCGCCTCGCCACTGATCATCACCAGCAGTTCGTCCTCGTCGTCGTGCCAGTGACGCTGCGACGACCACGCGCCGGGTTTGAGCACGACA
>JANMQW010000319.1:0-4208 GCA_031370725.1 Novosphingobium sp. | reverse complement strand
TCCTGCGCCTGCCGGGGTTGACCGCTCTGGCCGATGCCAATAGCGCCACGCCGACAGTATCTTCCGCGTCCAGCGGAGGTGCATAGAGGGGCTGGGGACGCGCTTGCGCCAGGTTCAGATCACCGACCTGCCCGGACCCGGCGATTTCGTGCAGTTCAAGCCCGAATTCGGCCAGCGCTTCATCGTGACCGTCGATACCGAAGAGGAGTTCGACTGGTCGAGCCCTTTCGCCCGCGCCGATCACAGCCTCGATTCGATCCCGCGCCTTGCCAAGTTCCAGCAGTTTTGCGAGGGTTATGGCGTAGTCCCGGTCTATCTGGTCGACTATCCGGTGGTCAACGATCCGCGCGCCGCCGAAGTCCTGGGCGATGCGGTGGCCGCGGGCCGAGCGGAGATCGGAGTCCAGCTGCACCCGTGGGTCAACCCGCCGCACGACGAAGAGATAACCGTCCACAACAGCTTCGTCGGCAATCTCCCGCCAGAACTCGAACGCGCCAAGTTCCGCCATTTGCGCGACGCGATCGAGCGCAATTTCGGCGTCGCCCCGCAGATCTACCGCGCGGGTCGCTATGGCGTCGGCCCCGGCACCGCGCAGACCCTGAGCCAGGCGGGGATCGCGATCGACACATCGGTACGCGCGCTGTTCGATTATTCGAGCCAGGGCGGGCCTAATTTTCGCCGCCACCCGCTGGTCCCGTGGTGGATCGACCGGCGCAATGGTCTGATGGAGCTGCCACTGACCACGGTGTTCTGGGGCCTGCTGCGCCAGCAGGGCCGCACGCTCCACCCCGCGCTGTGGCGCGCACCGCGGTTGCGCGGTCTGCTCGCGCGGCTGGGGATGCTCGAACGCATCCCGCTGACGCCGGAAGGCGTTGCCGCCGACGAGGCGCTCAAGGCGATCGATATCGCGATCGACGATGGCCTGCCGCTGCTGGTGTTCAGCTTTCACAGCCCCTCGCTGCGCCCCGGCCACACCCCTTATGTTCGCGACGAGGACGATCTCGACCGGTTCTATGCGTGGTGGCGCGCAAGTTTCGACTATCTCGCCCACCGCGGGATTAAGTCGGCAAGTGTGAAACAGATAATTGCTGCGGCGGAGGTCTAGGGAATTCTTGCCAAACCGCCCCGGGTGCGTCTAACGCGCGGCGCGGCGGGCCTGTAGCTCAGTTGGTTAGAGCTGGCCGCTCATAACGGCTAGGTCGCGGGTTCGAGTCCTGCCGGGCCCACCACCCGCCGTGCAGTGGGTGCCAAGAATGTCGGGGAGTAGCGCAGCCTGGTAGCGCATCTGCTTTGGGAGCAGAGGGTCGGAGGTTCGAATCCTCTCTCCCCGACCATTCAACCCAGCCCGCAGATATCTGCGGTTTTCAGCTGAGGTGCTGTAGCAAGCGATGTAGCAAATGGGCGGCAAGGTGTCCCAGCTTCGCCGTGTTTGGGTCATGTATTGCCCGAAACGATCTCTTAGCCGGGATAGCCAGCTACCCGGTCCTCGTTCCTAGCGCTTGCGCAGGAGCGCCGAGCACCTGGTCGCGCAGCGTCACTGATTGCTTGAACAGCGGCATGTCGAGCTTGAGGAACGCGCCCGGAGACATTCCAAGAAAGTCGTGGGCATCTCGAACGAAGTGCGAATAATCGGTGTAGCCAAGATCAAGCGCAGCGGTGCGATCGTGAGGAGCGGCCCGCCGGATCGCGTGAAGCGAGCGCAGGAACCGGACTCGGCGCAGCAACAACCCAGGAGGAAAGCCAAACGCCCGCGCCGCGAGTCGTTCGAGCGAGCGCACAGTCATGCCGACTCGATCCGCTAGCGTCCGCACAGTCACGCTGGCAGGGTCGAGCAGTGCAGCTTCCAGCCGAACAATTGCGGAATCAAATCGGGTCGGGCGCGCCATCGCTCCGATCAGGAACGCATCGAGCAGCGCCGGAAGCGACTCGTCGCCAGGGGCGGCGCACAGCAGCGGACGAAGGGCCATGACACTTCCCTCAAATACCGCCTCGCATTCATCGATGCGGTTCGCCCAGTGCGCCGCTTTGGCGTTGCTTAGGCGTGACCAGCCGAGCGGAGTCAGCCCCGCGCCAATAACGATCCCCGACCCGCTTTGCGACCAAGTTACATGGCTGCTTGGCCCGAATAGCGCGCAGTTGTCTACCGGCTGCCATGCAGCCTTGCCAACGCGAACGCTCCATTTCGTATCGGGGGTCAAAACAATGCGAAGGTTCGCCCAAGAGGGCTGGAATACGTCGAGATGCGGCTTACCGGGCGGCGCTTGTACCGCATAGAAATGGTAGCCGCTGACCAGCCCGGCCAGCGCTGGAGTAGGTCGCCAATATCGCATCCGCGGCAGCGCAGACAGCGCGCACGCCACAGTAGTCCGATCGTCTGCGCGAAGCTTGTTGAACTCGGCCATAGATACCCAACCCCGCAGCCGGCTGTCGAGTTCCTGCCAGTGACCCAACTAGGAGGCGGTGCATTGATTGTCCTCGCACGGGGGCGTGGGTGCGCACTGGATCACAAGGGGTAGGCAACCGGCATAGTGCACAATGCTCGCCTCAGCTTCGGCTTGACTGGCAACGCCGACTTACCGGGAAGAGAAAACCCCGACCCATTACAGGCCGGGGCTCTGGCGCCGAGGGGTCGCAATTCTCGGCTCGCCCCTTGCAGTGGCAGATCGATCAAGACTTGCAAGACTGTTGACGTTTGTGATCACGGGAAAACCCGGCTGGGGCGCCGACAAATGGCAATCCTCAGCGAGGTCGAGCGCTTTGAGAAGATCGCGAAACTGCGGCACGGCATCGACTTCGAAGACCCTTTTGAGCGACGAACTTAATGCGTGATCGCTCGGCGTCAGTATCCCGCGCGCGTTGATCTTGTCTTCTGTATTCATGATTGGCTCGGTTTGCCCGTCCAACGGGCGACCAGACCTAAAACGCTGAGCTATCAGGATGTTTCCCGCGGCCAGCCCGAAAGCCGCGCTGTTGGCATTGTGAGTGGCAGCGCCGGGGGCTCAACCTCCCTCGAGGGGCCAGATGCCTGGCAAGGAGCATGCGGGGATCCGATCACGTTTCTGTAGCGGGTTATGTAGCAGGTTGTGGTGCATGCCGTAGCTATAACCCACGGAAAACGTTAGATCCTACGATCTCTGGTGATGTCGGCCATGCTCGGCTAGAATCCTGTCATCCCGACAATTCTAACTGGCGAAATCCGCCATTGGAGTTGCGACCAGGGGATCAGGCCCATCGGGTGGGCGATCGGCGCACCCCAGCAAGCTGTGTGGCTGGCCTTAGAACCTACCCTACGGCGTAGTCAGGCTCACAGCTTCACACGCGCCATTCCCGCTTTAGCGTAGCGGGGGCCGGCGGTTCTACCGCTGGGCGCCGCGGCGTCGATCTCGGCCAGGTCATTGGTGGTGAGCATCACGTCGGGCGCGCGCACGCTATCGCGCAAAGTCTCGCTGCGCTTGACCCCCGGGATGGGGACTATGTCGTCGCCTTGGGCGAGGAGCCACGCGAGCGCGACTTGGGCTTTCGATACCCCGTGGCGATCGGCAACCTTGGCAATCGCATCCACGATCGCCAAGTTCGTGGGCATATTCTCGGGCGAATAGCGGGGATCATTGCGGCGCCAGTCGTCGGCGGCAAGTTCGTCGAGGCTGCGGATGCCGCCCGCTAGGAATCCTCGACCGAGCGGGCTGTACGGAACGAAGCCGATGCCGTTCTCTCGGCACGCCGTGAGGATATCGTCCTCCACGTCGCGTTCCCAGATCGAGTATTCGCTTTGCAGTGCCGCAATCGGGTGAACCTTGGCAGCGCGGCGAACCGTGTCGGCCGCCGCCTCGGAGAGACCAAGGAAGCGGACCTTTCCTTCCCTGACCAGTTCCGCCATGCCGCCGACCGTCTCTTCGATCGGGACGTTCGGATCGACCCGGTGTTGATAGAATAGGTCGATTGTGTCGATGCCGAGCCGCTTGAGCGATCCCTCGCACGCGCGGCGGGCATTCTCAGGGCTGCCATCCATGCCGGTCGGTGTGTCGCCATCCCAGCGCATGGCGAATTTGGTAGCAATCACGAGACCCTCGCGCCGGCCCTTGATGGCAGCGCCGACCAGCTCTTCGTTGCGGAACGGCCCATACATCTCGGCGGTGTCGAAAAAGGTGATGCCAAGGTCGATCGCCTCATGGATCGTACGCGTCGAAACGGTATCGTCGGCGAGTCCG
>JANMQW010000262.1:0-1921 GCA_031370725.1 Novosphingobium sp. | reverse complement strand
GGGCCAAAAGTCGTGATAGCCAAGCGCATTTCGCTCCGCTAAAAGACCCGCACCGATCGACGGGCGCACCGGGACATGAGCCCGGCAACGATCGGGGGGGATCGACGGCCACGGGAGCCACGCCTTGAACTACGATCAGGTATTCGACCAGGCGATCGAGCGCCTTCATGACGAGGGGCGCTACCGCGTCTTCATCGATATTCTGCGCAACAAGGGTTCGTTCCCCAACGCGCGCTGCTTTGCCGGGCACAACGGGCCCAAGCCGATCACCGTGTGGTGCAGCAACGATTACCTCGCGATGGGCCAGCACCCCAAGGTCGTCGCGGCGATGGAAGAAGCGCTGCACGATGTCGGCGCCGGATCGGGCGGCACCCGCAATATCGGCGGCAACACCCACTATCACATCCAGCTTGAGGAAGAGCTCGCCGATCTCCACGGCAAGGAACGCGCGCTGCTGTTCACCAGCGGCTATGTCTCCAACGATGCGACGTTGTCCACGCTGGGCAAGCTGCTGCCGGGCTGCGTGATTTTTTCGGACGAACTCAACCACGCCAGCATGATTGCTGGAATCCGCAATTCGGGCTGCGAGAAAAAGGTCTGGCGCCACAACGATCTTGCCCACCTCGAAGAATTGCTGCTTGAGACCGACCCTGCGCTGCCGCGGTTGATCGCGTTCGAAAGCGTCTATTCGATGGACGGCGACGTCGCCCCGATCCACGCGATCTGCGACCTGGCCGACCAGTACAACGCGCTGACCTATATCGACGAAGTCCACGCGGTCGGCATGTACGGTGCGCGCGGCGGCGGGATCGCCGAACGCGATGAAGCGGCAGCCCGCATCACGATCATCGAAGGCACGCTGGGCAAGGCATTCGGGGTGATGGGCGGTTACATCGCCGCCGACGCCAAGATCGTTGACTGCATCCGCAGCTATGCCCCCGGGTTCATCTTCACCACCAGCCTCTCGCCGGTGCTGGCCGCGGGCGTGCTGGCGAGCGTGCGCCACCTCAAGGCATCGAGCGTCGAGCGCGAGGGCCAGCAGGCCGCCGCCGCTATGCTCAAGGCGCTGTTTGCCGAAGCCGGGCTGCCGGTCATGCCCTCGACCACGCATATTGTTCCGCTGATGATCGGCGACCCGGTCCGCGCCAAGAAGATCAGCGACATTCTGCTCGCCGAATACGGCGTTTACGTCCAGCCGATCAACTTCCCCACCGTTCCACGCGGCACCGAACGCCTGCGCTTCACCCCCGGCCCTGCTCACACCGCAGCGATGATGATCGACCTGACCAAGGCGCTGGTCGAGATTTGGGAGCGGATGGAATTGGAGATCAGGCGGGCGGCGTGACAACGCATGCTTTTGCGACCTTTGGCGTTGGAGCAAGCTGGTGGCGACGATTGCTGAAAAAACCCGGTCCGACGTCGCGACCCTCGACATACGGCCTTTGACCCCCGCAATCGGTGCCGAAATCCTCGACATCGATCTGGGCGCAACCAACATCTCCGAACGCGTTCCCGATATTCGCGCTGCGCTGCTCAGGCACGGGGTGATCTTCTTTCGCGAGCAACGCCTGACCCAGGAGCAGCAGATTGCCTTCGCTCGCCAATTCGGTGAGCTTGAGATTCACCCCGCGACCCCGAAGGCCCAGTCGAACCGCGAGGTGCTGCGCATCGCCCATGGCCCCGACAGCCGCGGCGCGGAAAATGACTGGCATTCCGATGTCACCTGGCGCGAATGCCCCTCACTCGGCTCGATTCTGCTCGCACACGAGATTCCCGAGTCCGGCGGCGACACGTTGTTCGCCAATATGTACCTCGCTTACGAGCGCCTGTCGGACCAGATGAAGCGCTTCTGCGAAGGGCTCACCGCGGTGCACGACATCTCGCGGGTCTTCGCGCGGCGGCTCAACAAGACGCCCGAAGA
>JANMQW010000130.1:0-13495 GCA_031370725.1 Novosphingobium sp. | reverse complement strand
CGCGGTGAAGTTGTGCCAGTCGTCCTCGATCTCGGGTCCGGTGGCGACCGCAAAGCCCAGATCGGCGAAAATCTCGGCCAGCTCGTCCATCACCTGGCTGACCGGGTGGATCGCGCCGCGCCGGACTTCGGGCACGGGCAGCGTGAGGTCGACCGTTTCGGAGGCCAGCCGCGCATCGAGTTCAATCTGCTCAAGCACCGCCTTGCGCGCCTCGATCGCCGAGGCGACCTCGGTGCGGATGCCTTGGATCCGCGGCCCTTCGATCTGCCGCTGCTCCGGCCCCATGCTGCCGAGCGTCTTGAGCGCGGCACTTATCCACCCCGCCTTCCCGAGCGCGGCGATGCGCTGCACCTCAAGCGCATCGGCATCGGCCGCCGTGGCGATCGCGGCGAGCGTATCTGCGAGGCGGGCCTGGTCGGTCGGTTCCATCGGCAGAGCCACTAGAGACGGGCGGCAGCTATCGCAATGCCCTGCTCGGAGCCCCGCTCAGGGTACCGCTCTCGGGGGCTTCCTGCGGGGCCTGGAGAACTTGCATGACCTTTCCCGCAACCGCTGCGCGCGCCTGCGCCGCGGCCCACAGCACCGGATGCGGCCGGGCGGCGTAAGTGCTGGGAATGGTATCCATAAAGCGACGGAAATCGCGGATGAAATGCGCCTGATCGACATACTGCGTGTCCATCGTGTTGATCCAGGCGAGCGAGGGATCGAGCATGAACTGCGACAGGCTGCGCAAGAAGCGTTGGCGGCGCAGCAGCAGCTTCGGGGGAAAGCCGAAAACGGCGCGGCACAGCCGTTCGAGCGTATGGATTTTTACTCCGACGCGCGCTGCCAGGTCGCTAACCGTGGTCACTGCCGGGTCGATCAACGCGGTGTGGGTGCGGGTTATGGCGTCTTCGTCGCGTGGGGGACGCGCCAGCATTCCAATCAAGCGTGCGTCGATCCGGGTGGCTGCGTCGTCGGCATCGTCGCACGAAATGTCGTCCACCAGCGGGATGAACCGCGCGAACTCTGGAGCATGTTCGAGGATGCTCCAGCGATCGGCGAATTCGGACGCATCGACATCGAGCATCCGCGCCCAGCCCATGGGAAGCAGGCCAATGGTCCAATACCGTCCGGGGGCAAGACTGAAATGGGTGGCATGGCTGGTCGGGCCGATACCCGCGGCGGGATTGCATCGCAGCAGTTCACCGGGGCCGGTACAGGCGGCCATATCGCCGCCGGCGGTCAGTCTGATGTTGGCCCATTCGGGGTAGACCTCGTCGAAAACGGGGGGAGATCCGGGAGCGACGACAGTCAGCGAATAGGTCGAAATGTACGGTCGAAGCGGCGGCGCGGGCATCGCGTAGCCGACTGCAACATTGTCGTGTCCGATGCTGCTATGAAGTTTTATTTGCAGCCCTTTCCCGTGTGCGGCCGACCAGCCTAGCGTGCAAGAGCGGACACGTCGACTGCCTGCAACGCTTCGGGCTCAGCCTCCCTGCCCGGTGCTTGGCACATGCAGTGCCTGGACCGCAGCGCCAGCGTTCTCAAATCGCGCGCGCATCACCGCGCCGATGATCGGATGCGGCGCATTGGCATATTCGCGCGGGCTCATCCCCATGAAGCGATGAAAGTCGCGCACGAACTGGGCCTGATCGTGATAGTGATCGTCGAGCGCACCGATCCACTTGAGCGAAGGATCGAGCATGAACTGCGCCAGGCTGCGCATGAACCGCTGGCGCCGCAGGAGTAGCTGCGGGGGAAAACCGAACTGGCGGCGGCAAATCCGCTCGAGCGTGTAGCCGGGCAGGCCCGCTGCCTCGGCCATTTCCGCCACGGTCGCGACTTCGGGATCGACCAGCGCGGCGTGGCACGCCAGGATACGCGCTTCGTCGGACACCTTGCGTTCGACCCGGGCCGCGAAGTACGCACCGATCCGCGCGAGTTCGGCCGCGGCATCGGGCTGCGTTCCGAACAGCCCGTCGGCCAGTTCGGCATAGCCTGCGAACGCCGAGTGATCGTGCCCGTCGACCAGCACGTCGGCCAGCTTGTCGGCGGGACTGCCGACAAACTTGGCCCAGCCAAGCGGAAGCAGCCCGACCCCCCACATCCGCAGCGAACCAGCAGTGAAGCGGATGGTGGTGCTGGTGGGGCCGTGGGCGATGAAGGCGGTCGGCGGCAGCGGCGCTTGCCCGGCAATCTCGCCTTGGGGAAGCTCGCCAGTGATGAAGCGCATCCCGGCCCATTCGGGGTGGAGGAAATCGACCACCCGCTGGCCCGGCGCAACCTCGACATCGGTTGAATAGAACGTCGTGAAATATGGGCGCAGCGCCTCTGGCGGCTGGTGGAACCGCACCCCTACCTGACAATCATCAAACAAGCGACCGGCCCCCGGTTATTGCTTCATTGGCAGACCCTTAAGCAACATTATGACCACTCAGGACGGAGGTAAAGCATTTCCTTGCTGCGGATGCGAAGAAGGGAAGCTGCGAATGCGAAAAAGGGCGCCGACTGGTCCAGCCGACGCCCTTCCGTGATCTTGGCGATTGGCCTGGATCAGGCTGCGGGTAGGGCAGCCTTCGCCTGGGCGATTACCGCATTGAACACGCCGCCTTCGTTCATCGCCAGGTCGGCCATGATCTTGCGGTCGAGCGTGATGCCCGCCAGCTTGGTGCCGTGGATGAACTGCGAATAAGTCAGTCCCTCTGCGCGGACCGCGGCGTTGATCCGCTGGATCCACAACGCCCGGAACGACCGCTTCTTTACCTTGCGATCGCGATAGGCGTATTGCCCAGCTTTCTCGACTGCTTGGCGGGCAACGCGGATGGTGTTTTTCCGGCGGCCGCGATAACCCTTGGCCTGCTCGAGGATATTCTTGTGCTTGGCGCGGGTGGTTACACCCCTTTTGACACGTGCCATGATTCGTACTCCGCAAATTCGTTGCCGCGATTTCCAATTCGCCGGATGAAGTCATCCGGCTCGAAATCGCTCAGTTCAGCCCGTAAGGCGCCCACTTCTTGATCGTCTTCGCATCAGCGTCGGAGATCACGTCGGTGCCTCGGTTCTGGCGGATGTACTTGGCGTTGTGGCTCATCAGGCGGTGGCGCTTGCCCGCCACCCCGTGCTTGATCTTGCCGGTAGCGGTGAGCTTGAAGCGTTTTTTTACGCCGCTCTTGGTCTTCATCTTGGGCATTTTGGTCTCCTGTTCGGGGACACGCTAGATCGGCCCTGGCAGCCCTTGATAGCCAGGCAGATCATCATAATCGTGTCGATGAAGCGCGGGCCTGTAAGGGCGGATCGCCCCAAAGGCAAGCAAATCAGCCGGGCAGAGCACGGGCGCCGCTCTCGGCGAGGTACCGGGCGAAGTCTCCGTGGACGATCAGGATGGAATCGCCGCGTAGCGCCCGATTCCAGCGATAGGCATCGGCATCGACGGCACTGCCGTCGGACAATTTCACCTTCAGCGTGAGGCGCAGGTAGTCGGACTCGTCGGGATTGCCCGGCTCGAAACCCTCGAAAGCATCGAATTCGGCCATCTCGGCCGCCCCGAATCGGGGGCCGGGAATCAGTAAAGCGCCGTGGACCCGCTCGCCTGCGCCCGCCGCGATCATCACTGGATAGTGGCCACGCGGATCGGGCACGGCATAGAGTTTGCCGGAAACTGTTGCGGGATGGGCCTGCCCGAGCAGGGAGATCAACGCGGCCATCCGCCCGCTCGCCAAGCCTGGGCGCAGCACGCCATAAAAGAACAGCGCGCCGGGCACTTCGGGCATGCTCAATGCCTGCAGGCGAGCGCGGCAACCGCGTCCTCGAGCCGCGCCGGATCGCCCAGCGCCAGCACGTGGCCGGTCGCCCCCGGGCCAAGCGGTTCGCCCGCCCAGTCGCTGACGCTGCCGCCCGCGCCTTCGACCACCGGGACCAGCGCGGCCCAGTCGTGGAGTTTGAGCCCCGCCTCGCAAACCAGGTCGAGGTGGCCGCTGGCGAGCATGGCGTAGTTGTAGCAATCGCCGCCCATCACCATGCGTTTGTGATCGGTCTGCGCGGCCAGCGCCATGAAGTGTTCGCCGTCGTGATCGTCGAAATAATGCGGACCGGTGGTGGCGATCGCCGCGTCGGCGAGCTCGCGGCAGGCGCGGGTGCGGATCGGCTTGCCGTTGAACGTGGTCGGCTGGCCTGTCGCGCCTATCCAACGTTCGCCCAGAATCGGCTGATCGATAATCCCCAGCACCGGCCAGCCCTCGACCAGCAGCGCGATCAGCGTGCCGAACAGCGGCCGCCCGGCGAGAAAGCCGGTGGTCCCATCGATCGGATCGAGCACCCACTGCCGCCCGCTGGCACCTTCGCTATACCCGAACTCCTCCCCCGCGATCCCGTCGCGCGGAACCTCGGAGGTCAGAATCCGGCGCATCGCTTCTTCCGCTGCGCGATCCGCGATCGTTACCGGTGAGGCATCGCCCTTGCGCTCGCTGGCCAGGCCAGTGCGAAAATGAGGGCGGATTGTCGCCCCCGCCGCGTCGGCGAGGCGCTGGGCGAGCGCGATATCATGGTCGAGACGCATCGTAGTTCGCTAGCCGAGCATGCCACGCAGCGCCAGCGCTCGCGCGCGCCGCGTCGGCGATGGGCCCCGCTTTGCCATTGCGACAAAAGCGAATATGGACGGCGACAATGAAAGATGTCGGGTCGCCGCCTCCCTCGGCCGGAACCGATCCGGCGGGTCCAGCGCTTGAGCCTCTGACCGGGGCCACGCGCGATGGGCAACCGCTGTCACTCAACCGCGCCGCCGCACCCGATCTGTCGCCGTGGCTGGCACGGATCATGTCGGCCGAGGTTAATGCTCCGCCAGGGTCGATCGTGCGGTGCAGCATGTTCAACGATACCGCCCAGTTGCGGGTTTTGATGTCGGGTGAATGGAGCGCCGAAACCAACGATGGCAACCGGCGCTACAACCTCGACAACCGCGGACAGGCGCTGTTCTTCGGTCCCCACTGCCACAGCATGCCCATCACTGTGGAGGGCAGCTTCCGGGTGGTCGGCCTGTCGTTCCGGCCGGGAGCGGAACACGCGATGGGCGGCCCCCTGCCCTCGGAGACGCTCGATCGCATCCTGGATTTCGATGCCATCGTCGGACACGGCCAGCTGGGTGAGAGATTCGCGCCGCAAAGCTCGAACACCGCCTGGATTGACCGGATGGAGGAGTTGCTCCGCGAATTCGTCACCCGCCGCAGTCCGCCGCCCCCCGATCCGGTAACGAACGCCTTCGATCGCTTCGCTTTCGCCTCGCCCGACGCGCCCGTCGCGGAGTTCCTCGATGGCTACGGGGTCACCCAGCGCACGCTCGAGCGGATCGTCAGGCGCGATTTCGGGATGACCCCCAAGCAGGTGCTGCGTCGCGCCCGCGTGCTCGACATGGCCTCGCAGCTGCTAGGGGTCGCTGCGCCCGAGGAAGCGGAGGAGCTGGCGCTGCGGTTCTTCGACCAGAGCCACCTGATCCGCGAATTCTCGCACTATTTCGGGATGACCCCGCAACAACTCGCCCGGCGCCCCAACCCCTTGCTCCGGATCACGCTGGAAGGGCGCCAGGCGCGGCGGCTGGAAGAACTCAAGCGGATAAAGCCGGGCGCCACGCCGTGGCGGGCCGACGAAACTTAATCGAATAAGCTCGATACGCTGCTTTCGTCCGCGATCCGGCGGATTGCTTCGCCGATCAGTGGGGCGATCGGGATGATGCGAATGCGCGAGCAGTCCTTGGCGGCATCGGTCGGCAGGATCGAATCGGTGATCACCAACTCCTTGAGCGCGGAATTATCGACCCGCGCCACCGCTCCGCCCGACAACACGCCGTGGGTGATATAAGCCGATACGCTCTCCGCGCCCGCGTCCATGATCGCCTGCGCGGCGTTGCACAGCGTTCCCCCCGAATCGATGATATCGTCAATCAGCACGCACGTCCGACCGCGCACATCGCCGATGATGTTCATCACTTCGGACGAGCCCGGCTTGTCGCGGCGCTTGTCGACGATCGCCAGCGGGGCGTTGCCGAGCCGCTTCGCCAGCGCCCGTGCCCGAACCACACCGCCGACGTCGGGCGAGACGATCATCAGGTCTTGCCCGGCGGTCTGGGCCAGAACGTCGTGAGCCATGGTCGGTGCGGCATAGAGATTGTCGGTCGGGATATCGAAGAAGCCCTGGATCTGCCCGGCATGAAGATCGACCGCCAGTACCCGGTCGGCCCCCGCGTGGGTGATCAGGTTGGCGACGAGCTTGGCCGAGATCGGCGTTCGCGAACCCGACTTTCGGTCCTGGCGGGCATAGCCGAAGTACGGCACCACCGCGGTGATCCGCTTCGCCGAAGCGCGTTTGAGCGCATCGATGCAGATTAGCAGTTCCATCAGGTTGTCGTTGGCCGGGAAGCTGGTCGACTGGACCACGAACACATCTTCGCCGCGCACGTTCTCGTGGATTTCGACGAATACCTCTTCGTCGGCAAACCGGCGCACGCTGGCATCGGTGAGGGTCAGCTCAAGATACCCGGCAATGGCCCGGGCGAGCGGCAGGTTCGAATTGCCGGCCATGATCTTCATCGGATATTTCTCCGCCCCCGAGGCGTTTGGCCTTAGCCAGCGCCGTGATCGGATTGCAATAAGCCAAGCCGCTACCTATCCCCGGCTTCATGGCTGAATCGCTCACTATCGTCCTCGCCCAGTTGAACCAGAGGGTCGGCGACCTTGCCGCCAACGCCGCGGCCATGCTCGCCACGCGCGAAAGCCAGCGCGGCGCAGACCTGATCGTGTTCCCCGAACTGCACCTGATCGGTTACCCGCCCGAAGATCTTGTGCTCAAACCCGCGCTGATCGAGCGGGCCGCGGCCGAGCTGGAGAAGTTGGCGCTGGCGACTGCCGACGGCGGTCCGGCGATGCTGGTGGGCAGCGTGTTCGTGCGCGATGGCGGGCTGCACAACGGGGTGGCGCTGCTCGATGGCGGCAAAGTGGTCGCCACCCGGTTCAAGCACGAACTGCCAAACTACGGCACGTTCGACGAAAAGCGCTTGTTCATGCCCGGCCCTTTGCCCGAGCCCGTGCTATTTCGCGGGTGCATGCTGGGACTGCCTATCTGCGAGGACATCTGGCAACCTGAAGTCTGCCGCCACCTCGCCGAAGCGGGGGCCGAACTGTTCATCTCGGTGAACGGCAGTCCGTATGAGATCGACAAGGACGAATTGCGGATCGATGGCGTGGCCAAACGCCGCGCGATCGATACCGGAATCCCGCTGATCTTCCTCAACCGCGTGGGCGGGCAGGACGAGGTGGTGTTCGATGGGGCCAGCTTCGTGGTCGGGCCCGAAGGCGCGGTTTGGGCCCAGTTGCCCGATTGGGAGGAGGCCGTCGTCGCCACCCGCTGGGTCCGTACCCCTGCCGGCAGCGGCAGCCGCTGGCGCTGCGATCCAGGCGAAGTCTATGACCTGGCCGGGCATCCCGAAGACATCTACTGCGCGATGGTCTTGGCGTTGCGCGACTATGTGAACACCAACCACTTCCCCGGGGTGGTGTTGGGCATGTCGGGCGGAATCGACAGCGCGATCTGCGCGGCGATCGCGGCCGATGCGCTGGGACCGGAGCGGGTGTGGGCGGTGATGATGCCCAGCCGCTATACCAGCCAGTCGAGCCTCGACGACGCCACCGAATGCGCCCGGATGATCGGTTGCCGGTACGACACGATCCCGATCCAGCCCGCGGTCGAGGGTTTCGATAGGATGCTCGAAGGCAGCTTCGCCGATGTCGCGGTCGATATTACCGAGGAAAACCTCCAGTCGCGGATCCGCGGGGTGACGCTTATGGCGCTGAGCAACAAGTTTGGGCCGATGTTGCTGACCACGGGCAACAAAAGCGAGATGAGTGTCGGTTATTCAACAATTTATGGCGACATGGCGGGCGGCTACAATCCGCTCAAGGATGCTTACAAAATGACGGTGTTCGCGATCTCGCGATGGCGCAACACCGCGCGGCCCAAGATCGGGCTGGGCCGCGAGGGCCAGGTGATCCCCGAAAACATCATCGCCAAGCCGCCCAGCGCCGAACTGCGCCCCGACCAGAAGGATTCGGATTCGCTCCCCGAATACCCGATCCTCGACGGCATTCTTCTGGGCCTGGTCGAGCATGAGAAAAGCGTCGACCAGCTCGTCGCCGAAGGGTTCGAACGCGAGACGGTCAAGCGTATCGAACGCCTGCTCCACCTCGCCGAATACAAGCGTCGCCAAGCCCCGCCGGGGGTTAAGCTGGGGGTGCGCAACTTCGGGCGCGACCGCAGGTATCCGATTACCCATGCATTTCGGAGCGGGTGAATTCATTTGCATCGTGTATCGTTACGCGATATAGCCTTGGATGATCATCGGTTTCCAGCATAAGGGGCTTAGGCTTCTTTACGAATCCGGCTCTACGCGCGGACTGGATGCCGGGCATGTGCGAAAATTGACGGGCATTCTTGGGGCACTGGATGTTGCGGCGGGGCCGGAAGAACTATCGCTGCCGTCCTACCGGCTTCATCCGCTCAAGGGCGAGTTACGGGGCCATTGGTCGATCTGGGTCAATGGTAACTGGCGCGTCACCTTCCGTTTCAGCGGTTCGGATGTCGAGCTGGTCGATTATCAGGATTATCACTGAAGGTTGAAGTCAATGATGAATTCCCCACCCCACCCAGGCCTGATGCTTCGTGACGAGGTGCTCGAACCGCTCGGACTTGGTGTGACCCAGGCGGCGCAGAAACTCGGCATGTCTCGGGTCGCACTGTCGCGCGTGGTGAATGGTCGCTCCGGGATCAGCCCCGATCTGGCAATTCGCCTCGAGCGCGCGGGCGTCAGCACCGCGCGGTTCTGGATGGGACTGCAGGCGAATTTTGAGTTGGCGGCAGCGCTGCGGCACGAACATCCCGTCGTTGAGCGGCTCGCGGCGGCTTGAGTCAGAGCCGACGGTGCAGCTATGCTCGAACTCGAATGACCGTCATCACCCGCTTCGCCCCGTCTCCCAGCGGGCGGCTCCACGTCGGCAATATCCGGGCCGCGCTGCACAACTGGATGCTCGCCAAGCAGGCGGGCGGGCGGTTCGTGCTGCGGATCGACGATACCGATGCCGGGCGCAGTCGCGAAGACTATGTCGAAGCGATCCGCGTCGATCTCGCCTGGCTGGGGCTGCACCCGGATGGCGAGGAAAGGCAGTCGGCGAGGTTCGATTTGTACGGACGCGAGTTTGACCGGCTGGTTATGGCCGGGCAGGTCTATCGTGCCTACGAGACTGCGCAGGAGCTTGATCTCAAGCGCAAGGTCCAGCTCGGGCGCGGGTTGCCGCCGATCTACGACCGCGCTGCGCTGGCGCTATCCGATTCCGATCATGACGCTATGGCGGTAAACGGCGTCGCGCCGCATTGGCGCTTCAGGCTCGATTGGGACGCTCCGATTGCCTGGATCGACGGGGTTCGCGGGCCACAAGCGTTCGATCCGCGGCAGATGTCCGATCCGGTCGTGCGCCGCGCCGACGGATCGTGGCTGTATATGCTGCCCAGCGCAATCGACGACGTGGCGATGGGCATTACCGATGTGCTGCGCGGCGAAGACCATGTCTCGAATACCGCCGCGCAACTTCAGATGTTCGCCGCGCTTGGCGCGTCGGCGCCGCGCTTTGCGCACGAGGCGCTGCTCGTGGGGAGCGAAGGCAAGCTGTCGAAGCGGCTCGGCTCGCTGGGGGTAGATGCCCTGCGCGAAGCGGGGATCGAGCCCGAGGCGCTGGTCGCGCTGCTCGCCCGGCTGGGGACCTCCGATCCGGTCGATCCCAGGCTGACGGTCGAGCAATTGGTGGCCGGTTTTGATCTCACCCGCTTCGGCCGCGCCCCGGCGCGATTCGACGAGGCCGAACTCCATCGCATCAACGCCGCGATCGTCCATCACCTGCCTTTCGCCCGCGTCGCGCAGCTTCTGCCCGCAGGCATGGACGAAGCGGCGTGGGATGCGATCCGTCCCAACCTCGCGCACATTGATGAGGCAGCGGACTGGTGGCGGGTGGTAACGGGACCGGTCGAGCCAGCGCCGATTGCGGCGGCGGATCGCGGCTTCCTCCACACTGCTGCTGAAGTGCTCGCTGCACTGGCCCCAGGCGAAGGTCTGTGGCCGGGGCTCACCGGCGCTCTCAAGGCAACCAGCGGGCGCAAGGGGAAGGCGTTGTTCATGCCGCTGCGGCAAGCGCTGACCGGGCGCGACCATGGGCCCGATATGGGCGCACTGTTGCCGCTGATCGGGCGGGATGAGGCGGTTGCCAGGCTGAAAGCGGCCGCTAAAGGCTAAACCAGCGCCATGCTACACATCCCGCCAGGGTCAGCATGCTCGCCAGCAGCGCAAGCGCCGCAGTCATCCCGGCACGGCGTGCATAGGCTAGCGTGATCGCGATCTTGACCGCCATGTTGGCCACGATCGTCCCGCCGATCGCCGCCGCGGCCAGGCCTACGCCAATCGCCTCGGGCGGCAGCCCGCCCGCGGTGACGATCGAGGCATCGACGTCCATCGCCCCCATCACGAACAGGAGCACCGCGATCCCGCTCTCGCCGAAACGCTGTTGCGCCCACTGCGCCGCCACCGCGGCTAGTGCGACGAAGGCGAGGAAGCCGAGCGCGGGGAGCAGCGCGATCGGGTTGCCCGGCGGGCTCGATGCGGTGCCCGACGGAGCCTTGCGATAGAGCGCAATCGCGGCGAACCAAGCGACCCCCAGCGCCGGCGCGGTCAGCAGCGCGAAATCGAGCAGCAAGCGCGGCGCGAACACCGCGACCAGAACGATCACCCTGAGGTACATCACCGCGCTGGCGAGCGCGATTCCGGCCGCCTCCGCGCCGCTGCGTTGATCGGTGCCGAGCCGTTGGGCCAGCGACTGGGTGACCGCGGTGGACGAGTAGGCGCCGCCGATCAGGGCGGTGGCGAGCGTTCCCCGGCTTGCCCCGAAAATCCGGTTGGCGGCGTAGGCAAGGAAGGAGAACCCGGTGACTAGGACCACGACCCACCACAGCTTCGCCGGATTCCAGGCGTCGTAGGGTCCCATCACGCGGTCGGGCAGAAAAGGCAAGACGCCCAGCGCGATCACCGCGAACCGGGCGAGCGCCTTGACGTCTTCCACGGACAGGCGGCGAACGAAGCTGTGCAGCTCGGTCCGCAGCGCGAGGACCAGCACCACAGCAGCCGCCGCGGCCAGGGCCAGGCCGGGAGAGCCGGTTC
This sequence comes from Novosphingobium sp., assembly GCA_031370725.1. GTDB lineage: Bacteria > Pseudomonadota > Alphaproteobacteria > Sphingomonadales > Sphingomonadaceae > Novosphingobium. The sequence continues at coordinate 2,271 of JANMQW010000130.1, read as the reverse complement.
CGGCGAGCAACCCGATCGCGAGCGTCGCAATTGCGGCAACCGCGCTGGTGGCGTCGCGCCTGCGCGACGTATCGCGGGCATACCCGATCCCCGGCACCGCCGCGCCAGCCAGTGCGATAGCCGCCGCGATCGGCGAGAGCCCTTTCGCGGCAAGCACCCCTGCCAGCCCGCCCGCAAGCGCGAGCAGTGTGAAGGTTCGCACCCCCGCGATCCGCGATCCGGCGCGCTGGCCGCGCAGGGTCCAGCCGCGTTCGATGCCGATCAACAGCCCGGAGGCCAGCGCCGCGCCGAGCGCGAGCGCTTCACCCTGCCATGCTGCGGGGCCCGTCATGGTCAGGCCGCGACCGCCGCCTCGCCCTGATCCTGCGCAGCCTCCAGCAGGCGCTTTTCGACTGCCTTGAGCCGCGGCCCATCGACCTTCCCGCCCAGCAGGTCGGTGACGTAGAACGTATCGACCGCGCGCTCGCCGTAAGTTGCGACGTGCGCCGAATGGACGATCAGGCGCGCTTCGAACAGCGCGCGGGCGACGCGGTTGAGCAGCGCGGGGCGGTCGCGCGCGCCGACTTCGATGACGGTGAAGCGGTTCGATGCGGCGTTGTCGAACAGTACGATCGGCTTGACGTCAAATGCGGCGGCGCGGGCACGGGCGAACGGGCGCGCGGCGAGCTGGGGCATCAACTTGACCCGGTTGGCCAGCGCATCGCCGATCGACCGTTCGAGCCGCTCAAGCTGGCCACCTTCGTTGAAAGGGCGGCCAAGCGGGTCCTGGATCAGGAAATTGTCGACCGCCATGCCGTTGCGCGCGGTGTGGATGCGCGCATCGATGATGTTGCCGCCCGCCAGGTGGATACCCCCGGCGATACGATAAAACAGCCCGGGGTGGTCGGCCGCGAGGACGGTGACCAGCGTCGCCCCGCGCGCCGGATAATATTCGGCCTCGACCGTGAGCGGATGGCCCAGCGCGCGATCGAGCTGGACGAGGTTGAGCGCAATGATGTCTTCGGGTTCGGCGATCCAGTAGGCATCGCCGAGCTGCGCGCCGATTGTGCCGACCAGCACGTCGCGTTCGGCAAGGCGCTCGGCGACCGCATGCTTCTTGGCCGCGATCCGCTCGGCGCGGCCATTCGATTTGTGCCCCAGGCGGAGCATTTCCTCGGCTGCACGATAGAGATCGCCCAGCAACTGTCGCTTCCAGCTGTTCCAGACCCCCGGCCCCACCGCGCGGATATCGACCACGGTCAGCACCAGCAACTGCCGAAGCCGCTCGACCGATTGCACCTGCGCAACGAAATCGGCGATCGTCTTCCAGTCGGCCAGGTCGCGCTTGAACGCGGTTGCGCTCATCAGCAGGTGATAGCGGACTAGCCAGGCGACCAGTTCGGTTTCGCCGTCGCTCAGCCCAAGCCGCGGGCAGAGCTTAAGCGCAATCTCTGCGCCAAGCACCGAGTGATCGCCGCCACGGCCCTTGGCGATATCGTGGAGCAAGGTCGCGACATAGACCACCCGGCGGCTGGCGAGCTTGGGAATGACTTCCACAGACAGCGGGTGATCTTCGGACAGTTCGCCCTGTTCGATCCGCGCGAGCAGACCGATCGCGCGGATGGTGTGCTCGTCCACCGTGTAGTGATGATACATATCGAACTGCATCTGCGCGTTGACCCGGCCGAAATCGGGTACGAAGCGGCCGAAAACGCCCGCCTCGTTCAGCCACCGCAGCGCATCCTCAGGGTTCTGGCGACTGGTCAGCAAATCGAGGAATAGCGCGTTGGCACGCTTGTCCTTGCGCACCGCGGCGTCGATCAGGCGCACGTCGCGGGTCGCCAGACGCATCGCGTCGGGATGGACCTCCAGCCCCTCGCGGTTGGCCAGCACGAACAGTTCGATCAGCCGCACCGGATCGGCGGCAAAGAACCCGTCATCGGGCGGGACCGAGAGTTTGCCGTTGTTGACCGGGAAATCGCCGATCTTGCGGCCCTTTCGGCGAAATCCCGAAAGGAAGCTGCGGTTGGCCTTGGCGAACTGCTCGTCGAGCTGGGCGAGGAACACGCCCGTCAGGCTGCCGACCCGTTTCGCGGTGAGGAAATAGTACTGCATGAACCGCTCGACCGCGCTTTTGCCGGGGCGATCGGCGAACCCCATGCGTGTCGCCACTTCGCGCTGAAGATCGAAGGTCAGGCGGTCCTCGGCGCGCCCGGTGATCAGGTGGAGGTGGCAGCGCACCGCCAGGAAGAAGTCGTCGGCGCGGCGGAAGGCGCGGTATTCGGGCGCGCT
>JANMQW010000119.1:0-1543 GCA_031370725.1 Novosphingobium sp. | reverse complement strand
CCCGGGCCGGACGCCGAGATTGAGCTGCGCCACTGGAACGCGCTGCTGCGGCTGGCCACCGGAGGATCGGCCGGGTGGTATCAGGCGTGGGAGGCGGGTGAATGGGATAGCACCGATCCGGTGCAGATCTTTGCGCTGTTCATGCGCAATGCAGCGACGCTGGGCGGGGTTGCGCGCGCCAAAGGCCCGTGGCGCTGGCTGCTGCGGCGGCTCCATCTGCTCCAGCGCAACACCATCGAGGGCGCGCAGAAGAACATCGCCGCGCATTATGACCTCGGCAACGATTTCTACGAGGCTTGGCTGGGCGCGACGATGATATATTCGAGCGGGCTGTTCGGCGCGGCGGGGCAGGGTGGCCCATCACCGCTGAGTCAGTTTTTTGCACCGATCGATCGCGGCCAGTCGAACAAGTGCGGCGAGATCGTCCGGCGGCTCGATGGTCTCGAAGTGCGCCGCATCCTTGAGATCGGCTGCGGTTGGGGCACGCTCGCCGCTCACCTTGCCAGCCATTTCAGCGCGCCGGTCGATGCGATCAGCCTGTCGGACGAACAGCTCGGCTTCGCCCGCGCCAAATTCGCTGAAACCACGCCGGTGGTCGATTTCCGGCGCCAGGACTACCGCGCCGTTTCGGGGTCTTACGATGCGATCGTCAGCATCGAGATGGTCGAGGCGGTGGGCCGAGAATACTGGCCGTCGTTCTTCGATTGCCTCGATCGCTGTCTGGCGCCGGGCGCGCGCGCGGTGATCCAGTACATCTCGATCCGCGACGAATTGTTCGATGCCTACGCGGCGAGCGCCGACTTCATCCAGACCTATATTTTTCCCGGCGGGATGTTGATTCGCGAAAGCGAATTCCGCCGCCTTGCCGCCGAGCGTGGATTGGCGTGGGCGGATCAGCTCGATTTCGGTCTCGATTATGCCGAGACGCTCGCGCTATGGCGCGAAAACTTCGATGCGGCGGTCGAAGCCGGTGAGTTACCCGTGGGATTTGACGCCCACTTCGTCAGCCTGTGGCGCTATTATCTGATGTACTGCGAAGGCGGCTTTCGCGGCGGCGGGATCGAAGTCAGCATGGTGACGCTTACCCGCGATTAACCTTCAACAATTCCGGAACACGCCATCGCCGCGGAATCGCGCGAGAATATTGTCGTGGACGATCGGACTGAGCAGGTTCTGAAAAGCACAGCCGACGATGTTGTCCTGCCACCACACGACTTCGGCCTGGAGCGATTGCAGCCCCGGCAGCGTCAGCCACGCGAGCGAGCCGGTGTGCATCCGGTTGACACATTGCGCCGAAAATCCGCCGAGCGACAGATCGAGCACCTGGGTGTGAAAAGACCGGGCCCCCGATGGCCGCAACGAGGCGGGGATCGCAATCCGCGTGCGCGGCGCGCAGCGGTCCTCCTGCGAGACCAGCTCATAGCGGCTCCGCGACGTCGTCGTCGTTTGCATTGTGCAGCTCCCATCCAAAGGCATGCTTCACCGCGTATTACGCGCGACCCTTTGCAACTTGTCTGCGATCCGGCTTACCGCCGGGTTATGG
>JANMQW010000068.1:0-3165 GCA_031370725.1 Novosphingobium sp. | reverse complement strand
TCGCCACGATCACCGTCAGCAGCAGCTCGGACGCGCCGATGTCGAACATGGCCGCGGCTCAGGCGGTCAGGGACGCGGCGGCGTGGCGGGATCGGCCCCAGGAACGACAGGGGTTTCGCCGTTGAGGGTCGCCTGCTGCGGCGGTGCGGCCTGCTGCGGCGGCGCAACCGGAGGCGGCGGCGCGATCTGCACCGGCGGGGCCACCGCCGGACGATCGGTTTCCTCGCTCATCCCCGACTTAAAGCTTTTGATGCCCTTGCCGAAATCGCCCATCATCTCGGATATCCGGCCACGACCGAACAGCACCAGCACGATCAACGCCACGATCAGCAGGTGCGGCAGACTCAAACCACCCATCGAAACAACTCCAAGCAACCCAGACCCGCGTTTAGCGGTTCTGGGTATGTAGTGGTTCGGCGAGCCGATTGCCAGTCAGACTGCGTCGACGGGTTCCTCGTCAAGCCCGTTAGGTTCGTCGTCACCACCTTCCCCGCCCAGCGCCGCGAACGCCTCGTCAACCGGTTCGAGCAGCCCGGCGGCGCGCAGTTCGTCGATGCCGGGTAGATCGCGACGCGATTCGAGGCCGAAGTGGGTGAGGAAATCGGGGGTGGTGGCATAGATCACCGGACGCCCCGGCACCTCGCGACGCCCGGCGACGCGAACCCAGCCCGCCTCCATCAGCACGTCGAGCGTGCCCTTGGCGGTATGCACCCCGCGAATCGCCTCGATCTACGCGCGGCTTACTGGCTCGTGATAGGCGACGATCGCCAGCACTTCGGTGCCCGCACGGCTTAGGCGGCGAGCATCCTCGCGCTCGCGCCGCAGCAGGTGCGCCAGATCGGGCGCGGTCTGGAAATGCCAGCGCCCCCCGCGCTCGACCAGCTCGACCCCGCGTCCGGCGTAGTGCCCGGCCAAGTCGGCAAGCGCGGCACGCACATCTGCATCGCCAAGATGCCGGGAAAGCTGTGCTGCGGTCATCGGCTCGGTCGCGGCAAACAGCGCTGCCTCAACCGCACGGAGGAGCGGATCCACTAGGCCGCCCTGACCGCGCGCAACCGCAGCACGCCGAATATCTCGTCCTGCGCCAGTTCGGCCTTCCCCTGCCGCGCGAGTTCGAGCGCGGCGACGAAGCTCGACGCCAGCGCCGAGCGCCGCAGTTTCGGATCGGCGTATGGCGGGAGAAATTCTTCGAGCGCCATCCAGTCGAGCGCCACGCCGAGCATTGCCGCGACCCGCGACAGCGCGCTTTCCAGCGTCATCACTGCGCGATCGCGGACCATGTGGACCACCGGCGCGGTGCGCGCCTTGATCTGACCGTAGGCCTGGACGAGATCGAACCATTCGCACTGCCAGGAATTGCGCCGCTCGACCCGTAGCCCTTCGGGAGCGCCGCGCCCAAACACATCGCGCCCGACCCGGTCGCGCGCCATCAGCCGGGCGCCTGCCTCGCGCATCGCGCCCAGCCGCTGAAGCCGCAGCTGCAGCCGCAGCGCGAGTTCCTGTGCGCTGGGTTCGTCCTGCTCCTCCTTGGGGAGCAACAGCAGCGATTTGAGGTAGGCCAGCCAGGCGGCCATCACCAGATAATCGGCGGCCAGTTCCAGCCGCAGCGCCGCGGCGCGCTCGACATAGCCGATATACTGATCGGCCAGCGAGAGGATCGAAATCCCGCGCAGATCGACCTTTTGCCGCCGCGCCAGATCGAGCAGCAGGTCGAGCGGACCTTCCCAGCCATCAAGCTCGAGATAGAGCGCGGCGTCATCTGTTGGGCGAGAGGTTGGGGCGTCCCACGCCTCGTCGCCCGCGAACAGGCTGGCGGGGAGGACCGCGTTTTCCATCATGCGGACTTGGTCAGCGCGAGCAGCCGGTCGCGGGTGTCGAGCAGCGCGGTTTGTGCGGCGATCTCGACCGGCGCGGAAAAGTCCGCCGTCCCCGCGAGCGCGCGTTCAAGCCGCGTGGCGGTCTCGGCGCGCATCGTCGGCAACGCCTGTGCAATGCCGACCATGTCGTCCATTTTCGCCCAGCAATTGAGCGCGAGGTCGCACCCCGCCGCCACCGAGCGAGCCGCGCGTTCGGGCACGGTGCCGCTGAGCGCCTCCATATCGAGGTCGTCGGTCAGCAGCAGGCCATCGAAGCCGATCCGTTTGCGGATTACCTCGCCGATCACGAACGGCGAGAGCGTAGCGGGGTTTTCGGCATCCCAAGCGGTGAACAGCAGGTGTCCGGTCATGCCGATGGCCGCATCCTTCAACGCGCGGAACGGGGCGAGATCGGTTTCGAGTTCGGATTCGCTGGCAGTCACCGTCGGCATCGCCTTGTGCGTATCGACCGAAGTGCGCCCATGCCCCGGCATATGCTTGATCGTTCCGGCAACCCCGGCACGCGCCAGTCCGTCGAGTGTGGCGCGGCCCAGCGCGGCAACGCGCAGCGGCTCCGAGCCGAACGCACGATCGCCGATAACATTGTTGGCATCGGGCTGGCGGACATCGAGCAGCGGCAGGCAATCGACGTTGATCCCCACTTCAGCCAGATCGAGCCCCAGCGCCTCGGCATTGGCCCTGGCCGCTGCGATCGCGCTGATCGGTGCAAGGTCGTAAAGCTTGTCGAACGCTTCGCCCGGCGGGAACGCGAGCCAGTGCGGCGGCTTCATCCGCGCTACCCGGCCGCCTTCCTGATCGATGCAAATGAACGTCCGCTCGCGCCCGTGGATCGCGCGCAGTTCGTCGGTCAACGCGCGAACCTGGGCGCGATCAACGACGTTGCGTCCGAACAGGATATAGCCCGCGGGCTCGGCATCGCGGAAAAAGGCGCGCTCGACGGGGGTGAGCGTCGGGCCGGACAGGCCGAAGATTGCGGGGATCATGGGAGCGAATTTGGCGGAATTGCTGGACTCGGGCAAGCGATCCGCGTCGAATCGTGGGGAAAAGGCGCTCTGGCCTTGTGTTGCTTATTCGCAACACTATCTCCCAAACCCAGCAGGAGGAACGCACAGCCATGAATTTGGAGAAGTTCACCGACCGCGCCAAGGGGTTCCTCCAAAGCGCGCAGACCGTCGCGATCCGGATGAACCATCAACGGATCGGCGCCGAGCATGTGCTGAAGGCGCTGCTCGAGGACGGAGAGGGCATGGCCAGCGGGCTGATCCAGCGCGCCGGGGGCAACGCGCAG
>JANMQW010000070.1:0-3543 GCA_031370725.1 Novosphingobium sp. | reverse complement strand
GCCCTCTGCTTGCTGTTTGTAGTAATCGACCATCCGCGGGCGGACATGGTTCTCGATGAACTGGCGGACGCGGTCGCGCCAGAAGACCTGACGTTCTGTGGGTTCGAAATCCATGATGGCGTCCTTTCCGAGTCTGTTTTGCGGTCCTAGTGGCAGACGCACGGTGGCGCGCCAACCCTTGTTTTAAGCGGGCGGTTAAGGGTGGGCGCCGCTAGCGTCAGGATTTGCCCGGCCTGCGTCGCCCAAAAGCGCCAAGCGTCCCTCGTGATCGGCACGGGTGATTGGAAATCGCGTGAATAGCACTGCGGCGGCAATTGCGAGGACAACGACGAGACTGCCGTAAATCACCATCATCCGGTCTATTACCGCAGGATCGACCGATCCTGGGATGGCCTTGTCCGGGAAGCCGGCCAGCGCGATTATCTGCCCCGAGATGGCGATTCCCAAACCTGTCGCGCATTTCTGCATGAAGAAGTTGCCCGCGAAAAACAGCCCTTCGGTGCGCCGCCCGGTCTCGACTTCGGAGTCTTCGACAATATCCGCGATCATCGATGCGCCCGAAATCATGACCATGACCGAAAATACCGTGGCGCAAAAAGCGAAAGCGCAGATCAAGTACGTGGACAGGTCGGAACCTGGTTCCGGCCATTGGCCAGCAAGCCGCAACCAGAACGGGAGCGTCCAGAAAATCACACCCACAATGCTGCCGACCACCGCGGTTTCCTTTTTCCCAAATCGGCGATTGGCGGGGCCAACAACAAAAAAGCAGACGATCACGCTTAGCAAGAGGATGAACGGATAGAGCTTGAAGGCGTAGTCGGGAAATTCCCAGACGTAGAGATACAGGTAGTTTGAGATCGAAAAGGTGATCCCCTGGCTGACGAACGCGCACCCTGCGGCGATGATGAAGGCCCGGAACGCCTTGTTGGAAAAGGATTCGAAAATTTCGGAGAGGGCCTTCCTGACGGTCGATTTTTCGGGTCGGACCGCGGGCCAATGCGCGACCCTGCGATGCTGCCCCGCCGCAGAAAACAAGACCGAGACGACGATCGCGATCGCGCCGGTTATACCGTACAGCCAGTAACCATATTCGTTCAGCTGGCCGACCTTGTGGGTCGCGTCGGGCACGAGAAATACCGTGTAGGCGAGCACAGCGATAACCAGTCCGCCGATCCAACCGAACAGGTAGCGGAACCGCATCAAGGTGGTTCGCTCGTCGTAGTCGCGGGTCAGTTCGGGCAGCAGCGCAACCGAAGGCACCTCGCAGCATGATAGCAGTGCACGGACGACGATAGCGGTTCCGACCAGATAGAAAAACAACTGGGTGTCGCTACCCGATGGCGGTGTCCAAAGCAGAACCCACGCCAGCGCCAGAGGGATCGGCGCGATGTAGAGCCAGGGCAGCCGTCGACCCCAGCGGGTATAGGTGCGGTCGGAGAGATGCCCGACCACCGGGTCGGCGAATGCGTCGATCACCAGCGCCAGCATCAGCGCCGCCGACACCAATCGAGCGTCAAGTCCGACGACCTGGTTGTAGAACAGCAGCAGAAATGTAGAGAACCCATTGTCCTTGATACCGTAGGCAACGCTGCCGAATCCGTGGACAAACTTTAGGCCGAGGGGGAGGCGAGCGGCTGGCACGGTCACGCCGGAGCGCTCGCGACCGGACCTTCCACGAACTGTCGCAGCGCTTCGAACATGCTCGGCATCGTCGGATCCCACGCGTGGCGCGGGCCAACGGTCAGCCCGCCATCGACCATCAGCGAGGTGCCGGTCATGAACGCAGCGTCCTCGCTGGCCAGAAAAGCGACCGCGCGGGCGATGTCGTCGGGCTGGCCGCCGCGCGCCACCGGCTGGGCCTGCTGCGACATCTGGGCAATGATCCCTAGCGCGGTGGGCAGCTTGTCGGGCGGGCAATCAATCGAACTGGTGAAGATGTTGGTGTTGATGAAGCCGGGCTGGACCGCGTTCACCCGGATGCCGAACTGCGCAAGATCGGTCGCGGCGCATTTGGTTAGGTGGAGCACGCCAGCCTTGGCGACCGCATAGGCGGTAGGTGAATAGCCGGGCCCGACCGCGGCGACGCTGCTGGTGTTGACGATCGAGGCCCCGGCGCGGCGCTTCATATGCGGGGTGGCATACCGGATGCCGAACGCGACCGAGCGCAGCAGCAGGTGAAATGTCGTGTCCCAGTCGTCGGGTTCGATCTCGTCGATGGGCTCCCGCGCGCCGCCCGCACCGGCGTTGTTGAACACCGTATCGATCCCGCCGGTTTCTGCCGCAGCGCGGTCCATCAGCGCCTTGATGTCTTCGGTCGAGCAAACGTCGCAGTGCTGGAAGCGGATGTCGCCATTCGATCCGGCGGCAAGCGCTTCACCCCCGCAGCGGTCGATATCCGCGGCGTAGACCGTCGCACCTTCGCCCGCGAACAGCAGCACGCTGGCTTTGCCGATTCCCGATGCTGCACCCGTGACGACGACCGTCTTGCCGGTAAATCGCATGACCTCTCCTTTTTATCGCATTTTCGCGCACCTTAGGCGGGGGCGAGGGGGCGTCAACGCCCGAAGAGTTGACGCTACGGCAAGGCCAACTGGCGAATTTGCTTGGTCGTAACGCTTGCGCGAGACCCCCGAATCGCTTTAACCATGCGGTTAAACGAAGGAGCTCCCCATGTCCGATCTCGAAGCCTTCCGGCAGGAAATCCGTCCTTGGCTCGAAGCCAACTGCCCCCCCGAAATGCGCGAGCCGGTTCGCACTGATGCCGACGTCTGCTGGGGCGGTCGCGAAGTGAAGTTTCAAAGCGAGGCCCAACGCCAATGGCTCGAACGTTGCGCCGCCAAAGGCTACACCGTGCCCGATTGGCCCGAGGAATACGGCGGCGCGGGAATGAGCGCAGCCGAGGCCAAAGTCTGGCGCGAAGAAATGGCACGGATCGGCGCCCGCCCGCCGCTGTCGAGCTTCGGGATCTGGATGCTCGGCCCCGCGCTGCTCCAGTTCGGCACCGAAGACCAAAAACGCCACTACCTGAACCAGATCGCGCGTGGCGAAATCCGCTGGTGCCAGGGCTATTCGGAGCCGGGCAGCGGCTCGGACCTCGTAAGCCTGCAAACCTATGGCGAGGACAAGGGCGACCATTGGGTGGTCAACGGCCAAAAAATCTGGACCAGCTATGCGGACAAGGCCGACTGGATCTTCTGCCTGGTTCGCACCGACAAGACCAACAAGTATCAGGGCATCAGCTTCCTGCTGTTCGACATGAAGAGCCCCGGGGTCACGACCAAGCCGATCCTCCTGATCAGCGGCAACTCGCCGTTCTGCGAAACTTTCTTTGACAACGTCGAAGTGCCCAAGGATCAGATCATCGGCCAGCTCAACCGTGGCTGGGACGTCGCCAAGTACCTTCTCGGCCACGAGCGCGAGATGATCTCGGGCGCGGGCGGGGGCGATCGCACTGCGGCAATCGGCGCGGCAATGTGCCGCATGGCAGGGGGGGTGGATGCGATGCTACGCGCCGAACTCGCCAGTTTCGATGTCGATGCGCTG
>JANMQW010000015.1:0-2477 GCA_031370725.1 Novosphingobium sp. | reverse complement strand
GGCCAAGGAAATCCATCGCCTCACGCGCCACAAAGTCGATCCGCAGGCCGGGCTTTTCGATCACGTCGGGTTGCGGTGGTGAGCCGTTGAGCCCGCGGCTGATCACCCGCTCGCTGGCGTAGGACAACAGCAGCGTCTGCTGGCTCAGCCGTTCGGTGTTCTCGAACCCGAGCTGGACGTTGGCAATGTGGTCTGACTGCCCGGTGAGCGGCGCGCCATCGCGGAAATAATCGGTTGCGATCGACGATCCTGCGCCGAAAACCCGGGTGCTGTTGCCCGGTGAAACCTTGAGCTTCGACTTCGAGTAAGTGTAGTTGGCTATCGTCACGAAGCGGCGGTCGGCGAACCAGCTCTTCTCTCCCCCGAATGACGTGATGTCAAAATACTTCACCAACTCGACTTCGGCACCGTAGAGCGTCGCCTCCGGAGCGTTGGCGTAGGATGTGGTCAGATCCGAGCCCGAGATGAACGCTTCGATCGGACGCTTGAGCTTCTTGTAGAACCCGGCGATCGTGAACCGCTGTTCGGGCGCGAAATACCATTCGTAGCGCGCCTCGCCGTTGGTCAGCGTGCTGTCGACCAGCAGTGGATTGCCGCGGTATGGACGATTGCTGTCGGGATCGAAGTAGGGCTGGTTGATCAGTTCGCGGAACTGCGGGCGGGCGATGGTTTTGGAAGCCGACACGCGAACCTGCATATCGGGGCGAGCCTGCCAGGTCAGCGTTGCGGCAGGCAGGAAATAGTCGCGCTTTAGAAGGGTGCCGCCCGTTCCCGAAACCGGTTTTACAAACACCTGAATCGGATCGACCCGCTGCTCTGCCTTCTCATAACGGACGCCTGCGTCGAGGCTGACCGTGTCGGTCGCTTGCCAGTTGGCCTTCAGGTAGCCCGCATAGTTCTTGAGGCGGGCTTCGAACGCCGGGTTGCCAGTGTCGCCTTCGATCAGCGAAACGCCGAACGCGTTGATCACCGAGGGCTGGAGCAGCAGGTCGGGCCGGAACAGATCGACCCCATTGGGGAAACTGCTTGGCGCGACGAACAGGAAGTTGCGCCGCGAGCTGGTGCGTTTGGTATCCGACGCTGCGCCACCAACGGTCACGTTAAGCGTGTCGAACAGCGCATAGGTAAGGTCGATGCCGCCCGAATAAAGGTCTTCGTTGAGATCGGAGAAAGTGATCTCGGCATCGCCGCGCGCGCCATTGTTGAGGCGGTTGACGAAGAAGTTGCCGTAAATGTCGCTGGGTGAATTGGTCCGCGCGTATTCGAGGAACAGCTCGTCGGGGGCCTCGCGCTGTGAATTGGCATAACCGGCACGCACGTCGAGATTGAGCTTTGGGGAAAGCTTGAATTCGCCGACTAGCTGGGTATCGATCAACTGGCGTTCGTACCAGGCGGTGCGCTGCTGGAGGAAATCGACCGTAGTCTGCTGGCGATTGCCCAAGGCGAGGCGAGCCTGCTTGATCGTGTCGCGGATATAGAGGTTGGTAAAGCGCACTTTGTTGGCGCCGAATTCGAGCCCCAGCCCAAACAGACCGTTGACCACGATCCGCTGGTCGGTGTTGACCTGGCGGAAACTGCTCTCGATCGTCGAAAGGTCGGCGGTGAGCGAGGATTGCTGGAGCGCTTCGCGGGTCAGGAACTTGTTGCTGTAGCCCGCGGCAAGGATCACCCCGAGATCTGCGCCACCCACGGGAAACGACTTTCCCGCCGAAAGCGAAGCCGAGACGTTGGGTGGCAGATTTCCCAATTTCTGCACCACCGAGTTGCCAAAATTGATCAGTTGCGAGGCAATCGCCTGGTTCGCGGAGGCGCTGACTTGGGAAGGATCGTTGAGGTTGGCGCCGCTCTTGAAGAAGGCCGCAAGTGCCGGGGGCACATCGCGGGTACCGTCGTCGAACCCTGAAAAGTCGGAATCGCCCCCGCCGAGATAGGTATAGCCCAACTGCCCGGTGGTTTCGCTGTCATAGCCGACGCCGCCGCCGATCGTCAGGAACGGGACGCGCGGGACGGCTTTCGTGGTCAAATTGATGACGCCGCCGCCGAACTCGCCGGGATAATTGACCGAATAGCTTTTCTGAACCAGCGACGAGGCGATCACCCCGCTGGGAAACAGATCGAGCGGCACAACCCGGCGCAGCGGCTCAGGGCTGGGTAACGGCGATCCGTTGAGCAACGCCAGACTGTAGCGGTCGCCAAGGCCGCGGACATAGACCTGTCCGTTTCCGACCACACTCAGCCCGGTCACCCGACCTAGCGCGCCCGCAATGTTACCTTCACCGGTACGCGCGATTTCCGCGCTGGAAAGCACCGAAACCACCTGATCGGAAGACTTCGACAGGTTGCGATCGCGCGCGCCGGTGACGACGATGGTGTTCCCGCCGCCGGGGATCGAAACGTCGGTTTCTTCCTGAGGCGATTCCTCTTGCGGGGTATCTACTTGGGGAGGCTGGGCAACGTTCTCGCCCGATGGGGGTGCG
>JANMQW010000441.1:0-2140 GCA_031370725.1 Novosphingobium sp. | reverse complement strand
GGACGCGCAGCGTCAGCGCATGGCTTGACCCGTCGCGGGTGTCGATCACGGTCGCGGAGATGGCGCTTGCGGCGTCCTCTATCGTGCCGGGCGCGACGTGTAATGTCGCGTCGCCCCGCTCAATTGCAAAGGTCAGGGCTTCGCGCGCGAGCGGTAGCAGGGCGGCGGTCTCGGCGTCGTCCAGGTTGAGCGCAACCCGCCGGCTCGCAGCGAGGAACCCGCCGAACAGGGCGCGCAATTCTTCCAGGCTTTTGTGATCGAGGCTGACGTTGTTGAGAACCGCGATGGCCGGGCGGTACAGCGCGATCGAACCGTCGCTCTCATCGACTTCGCTGACGAACACACCGCCTGCTCCGACCCGAGCGCTGGCGAATGGGGCATCGTCGGCGACGAAGTTCTTCATCACTGCGCCGTTCATGATCGTCGGGTCCCGGTTTGCCTGCGCCATGATCCAGCCGAGCATTCCGGTGACGGTCGACTTGCCGCTAGTCCCGCCCACCGCGATCCCGCAGCCGCTGGCGTTGAACAGCGTGGCGAGCAGTTCGGCCCGCGTCATCCGCGCGCAACCCAGTTCTGCTGCGCGAACCACCTCTGGCACCGTGTTTTCGACCGCAGCCGAGGCGACCAGAGTCTGATCGGTGCTGGTTATTCCGCTGCCATCCTGCGCAAAGATCCGAATACCCTGCGTCTCGAGCCAGGCGAATTTCTCGGCGCTGCGGCCCTGGTCGCGACTCCGGTCGGAGCCCGCAATTTCCGCGCCGTGGCCACGCAGGATCAGCGCGAGGGGCAGCATTCCCGATCCGCCGATGCCGCAGAAAAACCAGGGATGGGCGGTGAGGTCTGTTGAGTCCGCAATCATGCTCGCAACGGTTAGGTTTCACTTTGCGACATTACAACCGCGAAGCTACGGAAGGTCATGGCCCGCATCGCAATTTGCGCCCCCTCCACCCCGTTCACTCGCCCCGATGCGGAGCGCGTGATGGCTCTGGCGAACGCGGAGTTTCCGCAGCATGCCCTTCATTTTCACGAACAGTGCTTTACCATCGAGGGCCACTTCGCCGGATCGGACGCGCTGCGGCTTTCCGCCCTGCTCGAATGTGCGAACGATCCCGCGTTCGATGCGGTATGGTTTGTGCGCGGCGGCTATGGAGCCAACCGAATTGCCGCCGACGCGGTGGCGGCGATGCGCGTTGCGGCGCGCGACAAGGCATACCTAGGCTACAGCGACGGCGGTACGCTGCTAGCCGCGCTCTACCGCTCGGGGATCGGGCGCCCCGTCCATGCTCCGATGCCGGCCGACATTCGCCGCACAGGCGGGGACGACGCTATCAGGCGGGTGTTGGGCTGGCTTGGCGGAAGTGACGGGGGCGAGGAACCATTGCTTGATGATCGTCCGACCGTCGCATTTAATCTAATGACGTTGGCGATGCTCGTCGGCACCGACCTCATGCCCGTTCTGGCTGGCCATGTCGTAATCGTCGAGGAGGTGTCCGAACACCTTTATGCGATCGATCGCCTGCTGTTCCACGTCACCCATAACCTCGCGCCGATGGGCGTTGCCGGTCTGCGTCTGGGGCGGGTCAGCGACATTCCCGAAAACGACCGTCCGTTCGGCTCCGAGCCGGAGGCGATGGCGCGGTACTGGTGCGAGCGGCACGGCATCGCCTGGCTCGGTCGCGCCGATATCGGGCACGATGCTGCCAACAAGATCGTACCGTTCGGGGTTGCGGGCGGCGCGCTTCGTCCATAACCGGCGCGGCAGAGGATACTTCGAGACGGACTGCTGCGCAGGCCTCCTCAGCACGAGCGGAGAGTAAGATGAGAGCGTTCGTTTTTCCGGGGCAGGGCAGCCAGAAGGTCGGCATGGGTGCGGAGCTCGCCGAGGCCAGCGCCGCGGCGCGCGCGGTGTTCGAGGAAGTCGACGACGCGCTTGGCCAGCAGCAGTTCGCGCTGATGCGCGAGGGCCCCGAGGATCAGCTGACGCTGACCGAAAACGCCCAGCCGGCGATCATGGCCAACGCCATCGCGGTGCTGCGCGTGCTCGAGCAGGAAGGCGGGATCGCGCTCGCGGACAAGGCCGATTGCGTCGCCGGGCACAGCCTGGGCGAATACACCGCGCTGTGCGCCGCCGGGGCGTTCA
>JANMQW010000402.1:0-2035 GCA_031370725.1 Novosphingobium sp. | reverse complement strand
TCGCGCCGGCCCTTGATGGCAGCGCCGACCAGCTCTTCGTTGCGGAACGGCCCATACATCTCGGCGGTGTCGAAAAAGGTGATGCCAAGGTCGATCGCCTCATGGATCGTACGCGTCGAAACGGTATCGTCGGCGAGTCCGTAGTTGATGTTGCCATCCCGGATCATCGGCATGCAGCCGATCCCGATGGCGGAAACCTCGAGCCCCTGCCCTAGCGTGCGAACCTTCATCTTCGGTCTCCTTGTCGGTGGCTGGCGCCTATAAACATCACGTCGTGGCCATTCTCGATCAGCAATTGAGCCTCAGCAAGGCCTGGCCCGTCCGTGCTGCCCGTGATGAAGACTTGTGCAATTCTGGACCGCCTTCGAGATCAACCGACCGCGTCGAGGGTTTCCACTTCCGGGCGGCCTGCCAGAACAGCGCCCAACCCGGGGCCTGCTGACTTGAAGTGATCGGATGCCCGGTGTGCCTCCAGTGCCTGCTCGTCGCGATATATCTCCAAAACCTTGTAGGTGTGCGGTTCTGTCCGACTGCGACACAGTTGGTATGCGATATTGCCACTCTCGTTAGCTCGAACTTGCGCAGCCAACTGAGTGAAAAGCCGCTCAAACTCCGCTGCCTTGTCCTCGCTCGTGCGCAAGGTCGCGATTACGCCGATCATTTCGATTTCCTTCGATATTAGATGGGGGTGAAGCCTTGGAAGCCAACTACAACTAGCACGCGATGCGCACCTGTCGAGGTGTGGCTGGTCAAAGGCCGATCGCGAACTGACCGCTTCCGGGGAGCGAACGGATTGGCGGACATCGCGCCCGGAGCGGCTCAGATGCTGGCATGGTAATGACGCCCGCATCACTCTATGTGGGCAACGCAAAAACAGGCAACAGGTAAACGCACATCGCCCGCAAAAATTCGAAACATGACCCTTACGACCATCTGCCCAGCGAGGACGACGAGGTCCCGGCGGCGGTGGTACCATGCTGGCTGTGTGCCCGGCCAACCGGCAAGACAATTGTCTGGCATCATCCCGTACCGAAGAGCCGGGGCGGGCGCGACGTGGTGCCGATGCATCCCATTTGCCAGCAGACCCTGATCGCCAATTTCACCAATTCCGAACTGCAGCGCCATGCAACGGATGTGGATGCGCTTCTGGCCAACCCCAACGTGCGCAAATTTGTCGATTGGGTGGCTAAAAAGGAACCCGATTTTACCGCAACCACGTCAAAAAAGCAGCGCTGACCCGCCCGCCTCTGACCACTTCGGCTATAGGACGGCCATGATCATACAAATCCAGGACGCCGCGCAACCGATCTGTGTCGCGGCACTGTACCGCTTCGCGCGGCTCGACTGCTGCGAGCGGTTGCACGCCTCGCTTCTGAAGATATGCCGCGAGCAGGGTATCAAGGGCACGCTCCTCATCGCTGGCGAGGGTATCAACGGCACGATCGCCGGTTCGCGCGATGGCATTGCCGTAGTTCTGGATCATATCCGCGCGTGGCCGGATTGCGCCGGACTTGACGTCAAGTTCTCGAGCGCTGCGGTGATGCCGTTTCACCGGATGAAGGTCCGCATCAAGCGCGAGATCGTCACGATGGGCCAACCCGGGATCGATCCTTCTGCTAATGCGGGAACCTACGTCGAACCGGCGGAATGGAATGCGCTGATCGACGACCCCGACACCATCGTGATCGATACGCGCAACGATTACGAGGTAGCGGTCGGCTCGTTCGCGGGAGCGCTCGATCCAAAGACCGCGACGTTCCGGGAATTTCCGGACTGGTTCAACCGTGAGCGGGCAAAGCTGTTCGGCACCGGAAAGCCGCCGAAAATCGCTATGTTTTGCACCGGCGGTATTCGTTGCGAAAAGGCCTCCGCATACCTCAAGCAGGAGGGCGTCGAGGAGGTTTACCACCTCAGAGGCGGCGTCCTTGCCTACCTCGAGGCGGTGCCGCAGGAGCTGAGTCGATGGGAGGGCGAATGCTTCGTGTTCGACCAGCGGGTAGCGGTCGGACACGGCCTTGCGGCTGGCACGCATACG
>JANMQW010000390.1:0-1667 GCA_031370725.1 Novosphingobium sp. | reverse complement strand
CAGCTGTTGTGGGACATCAACGACGATCACCTGCCGATCGGCATTCACCACGGCAGCCTGTCGAAAGAAGCGCGGCGCAAGATCGAAGGGGCGATGGCGCGCGGCGAACTGCGTGCGCTGGTCGCCACCTCCAGCCTCGATCTGGGGGTCGACTGGGGCGATATCGATCTGGTTGTTCAGATGGGGGCGCCGAAAGGCTCCAGCCGACTGCTCCAGCGGATCGGACGCGCCAACCACCGCCTCGATCGGGCCAGCCGCGCGCTACTCGTGCCGGGCAACCGGTTCGAGTTTCTCGAGGCTACCGCGGCCAAGGATGCGGTCGATGAGGGCCAGCGCGATGGCGAAGACTTCCGCCCCGGCGGGCTCGACGTGCTCGCGCAGCACATCATGGCGCGAGCCTGCGCCGGGCCGTTCGACGAGGCCGGATTCCTCGCCGAAGTGCGCTCTTCGCTATCCTATGCCTGGGTCGACGAGGCGGCGTGGCAGCGGCTGCTGAACTTTGTTGCGACCGGGGGTTATTCGCTCAAGGCCTATGACCGGTTCAAGCGGATCGTGAAGGGCCCAGACGGATGCTGGCGCCTGACCCACCCTGATCACGCTGCGCGCCACCGCCTCAACGCCGGGATCATCATCGACAGCGAGATGATCGAGATCCGCTTTAGGAACGGCCGTTCGCTGGGACGCGTCGAGGAGCAGTTCGCCGCGTCCTTGCGCAACGGCGACACCTTCCGTTTTGCCGGGTTGGACCTCGAGGTCGAGGGCCTGCGTGATCTCGAACTGATCGTGCGCGCCGCCAGACGCTCTGCGACCATCCCCAGCTACACGGGCGCACGGATGCCGTTGACCACGCACCTGGCTGAGCGGGTGCGCGAAATGATCGTCGATCGCCCCGGGTGGGCGCGGTTTCCCGACGATGTACGCGAATGGCTGGAAGTACAGGACTGGCGCAGCCGCCTGCCCGGCCCCGGCGAACTGCTGGTCGAAAGCTTTCCTCATGCCAGGCGCGAGTACACCGTGTTTTACACGTTCGAGGGGTGGAACGCGAACCAGGCGCTGGGGATGCTGATCACCCGGAGAATGGAAGACCGCGGCCTTTCACCGCTAGGCTTCGTCGCCAACGATTATTCGCTGGCGGTGTGGGGGCTGAAGCCCATGTCCGACCCGGCGGCGCTGCTTTCGCCCGACATCCTCACTGAGGAGTTCGTCGAGTGGGTCCAGGACAGCTATCTGCTGCGCCGCGCCTTCCGCGAGGTTGCGGTCATCGCCGGACTGGTCGAGCGCCAGCATCCGGGCAAGCGCAAGAGCGGCAAGCAGGTCACATTTTCGACCGACCTGATTTACGATGTTCTCCGCAAGTACGAGCCCGACCATGTCCTGATCGAGGCCGCCTGGGCCGATGCCCGCACCCGGATGACCGATGTCGGACGCCTCGGCGACCTGCTCGACCGCGCCGCCAGCCAGCTGGTCCACGTCAAGCTTGAGCGGGTCAGCCCGATGGCGGTTCCAGTGATGGTGATGATCGGACGCGAGAACCTGCCGGCAGGCGCGGCGGACGACGACCTGCTGCTCGAGGCGGAGAGCCTGGCGGGGATGGCGATGGGGTTGCGCTGAGGCGGAAATCAGTCCGCCACGACCAGTCGGTATCCCGCATCGTACGCATCCTGAGT
>JANMQW010000366.1:0-3064 GCA_031370725.1 Novosphingobium sp. | reverse complement strand
CGGTCACGAAGAATATCAGGATCAGGCAGATCGCCACAAACGATGTCACCTGGGCCCAGGGAAGCGAGCCGAGCAGCACGAACAATTGCGTGTCGAGCGATGCGGTCGCAAGCTGTGGTGTATTGCCCGCCACAATCTGAGCGATGCTCGCATCGCCAAATATCGTCAGCCAGATGATCCCGAGCAGACTTGGCGCGATCATCGCCCCGGCCATGAATTCGCGCACCGTCCGCCCCAGCGAGATCCGCGCCATGAACATGCCGACAAACGGTGCCCAGCTGATCCACCACGCCCAGTAATAGACCGACCAGTCATCGTAAAAGCCGCTGTCGGCGCGTCCGACCGGATTGGACAAGGCGGGCAGAAGCCTGAGGTAGCTGACGGTGTTGGTGGCGATATCGCGCAACAACTGCCGCGCCGGGCCGGTCGCCAACACAAACCCGAGCAACCCCACTGCGACCCACAAGTTGGCCTCGCTGAGGATCCGGATGCCGCGATCGATTCCGCCGCGCACCGACAGAAACGTGATCCCCGCCATGATCGCGACCAGCGCCAGGATCGAGCCGGGCGAGCCGGCAACGCCATAGAGATAGGTTATCCCGGCCATCGCCTGTTGCGCGCCAAGGCCAAGCGAGGTGGCGAGCCCGAAGATCGTCGCCAGCACCGCCAGCACTTCGATCCCGTCACCGGCGCGGCCCCACACCGCTTTGCCAAACAGCGGATAGAAGGCCGAGCGCATCGAGAGCGGCATTCCGAAGTCATAGGTGAAAACTGCGAAGGCGAGGCCTGTAAATGCAAAGATCGCCCAGGGGTGAAGCGACCAATCGAAGATCGTTGCGGCCATCGCCACGCTGCGCGAAGCCACTGCGTCACCAGGCGCCCCGCCCAACGGCGCGGCCGCTCCCCCGGCCATCGACGCGGTGAAATGGGTGACGGGCTCGCCAACCCCATAGAACACCAGGCCAATGCCCATACCCGCGCCGAACAGCATCGCGAACCACGACAGGCGCGAGTAATCGGGCTTTGCGCCCTTGCCGCCCAGCCGGATCCGCCCCAGCGGTGAGAGCGCCACCGTCACGCAGAACAGCAGCAGCAGGTTCCCGATCGACATCAGGAACCAGTCAAAGTGCGATACCACGCCTTCACGAAGTGCATCGAACAAGGCCGCCGAAGAGGCCGGCGCGATCACGCTGTAGAGGATCACCGCCAGCGAGATCGCGGCGGTTGGCACAAACACCGCCGGATTGACGATCATCCCGCCCCAGTTGCGGTTGGACTTGCCATAGGATCCAGGATCGATGTCCTTCGTCCAATCCGCCATAATCCCCCTATCGCAGCTGTGCCGCCGCCGTTGTCAAAGCCAGATGCAACCACGGCGCAAAGCTGCGCCAGACTTCCACCTCGAAGCGGGTGTCCCCGCTGCGCAGCAGAACGATCTCGACCGTTTCGTAGATGGTACGCGTCGCGCGCCCGGGATCAAACCGGTCCAAGTCAAGCGGACAACCGGCCATCAAGACTTCGGCGGCGCGGGGGCCTTCGACCACCAGACAGATCGCCCGATCGCTTATGTCGGTCACAGCCAGCGGCAGTCCCTCGTCCCGTGGTATTGCCGTGCCTGGCGTGGTGCGCAGGAGCCACTCGTCGGGGCCAAGGCAGGCGATTTCGCCTTCGGTTGCGCCAATTCTGGCGGGCAGCTTGCGGCCCAACAAATTCTCGAGAGTCATGGCATCGCGGGCGCGCAGCGAAAACCGTGCCATCGGCGGAGCCAGGGTGATCGTCACCCCTTCCGCCGTAAACGGCTCGGACGATACCGGCTCAACGCGGGTCAGGCCCTCAGACATCGAGCCGCGCTCCTGCCGGATCATAGAACACCATCCCGCTGACTTTGGCGGTCACTACCTTGTCCGGCATCGGAATATGCAGCGTCTCGCCCAGCCTACCCTGCCCGCCTGCGACCAGCGCCAGCGCGATCGAACGGCCTACTGCCTCGCTCCAATAGGACGAGGTGACATGGCCGATCATGGTCATGGGGATCGATTGCGCAGGATGGGCGACGATCTGCGCGCCTTCTTCCAGCACCTCGGCCGGATCGTCGGTCAACAACCCGACCAGCTGCTTGCGCCCCGCCGCGACGATGTCGGGCCGGGCGAGCGAGCGCTTGCCGACAAAATCGGGCTTCTTCTTGCCCATCGCCCAAGCGAGCCCGGCATCATAGGGCGTCACAGTGCCGTCGGTGTCCTGCCCGACGATGATGAAGCCCTTTTCGGCGCGTAGCACGTGCATCGCTTCGGTGCCGTAAGGCGTGATGCCGTATGCCGCACCCTCGGCCATCAGCCGCTCCCACAGCGCGCGGCCATAGGCGGTCGGCACATTGATCTCGAACCCCAGCTCGCCGGTGAAGCTGACGCGGAACAACCGAGTGAGCACGCCACAGATGGTCCCTTCGCGGATCGCCATATGCGGGAAGCTTTGCGCCGACAGGTCGATCCCTTCGACCAGCGGCTCGAGCAGTTTACGCGCGTTCGGCCCTTGCAACGCGATCACCGCATAGTGTTCGGTGGTGCTGGTCAGCCAGACATTGAGGTCCGGCCATTCGGTCTGGAGGTAATCCTCCATCATGTTGAGCACCCGCGCCGCGCCGCCGGTGGTGGTGGTCAGGTGGAACCGGCCTGGCGCGAGCCGCGCGGAAACGCCATCATCGGTGATGAAACCGTCTTCCTTCAACAAAAGCCCATAGCGGCACCGCCCCGGCTCCAGCGCCTTCCACGGGTTGGTATACATCCGGTTGAGGAATTCGGCGGCATCGGGGCCGACAACCTCGATCTTGCCCAGGGTTGACGCGTCGAAAATGCCAACATTGCTGCGAACCGCCAGACATTCTCGCGAGACCGCAGCCTGCATGTCTTCGCCGCCCTTTGGGAAATAGCGCGCGCGCCGCCATTGTGCGACGGGTTCGAACACCGCATCCTGTCCGTCGGCCCACTCGTCGATCGGCGTTTTGCGCGTCGGCTGGAAGAGCGCATCTTTCGCGTGCCCGGCCAGTGCCCCGAAAGTCTGTGGCGTG
>JANMQW010000349.1:0-3584 GCA_031370725.1 Novosphingobium sp. | reverse complement strand
CCGGGCACATCGTGGCTCTCGACGTCCTCGCCATTGGTGCCGACGTTGCCGATGTGGGGGAAGGTGAAGGTCACCACCTGCGCAGCATAGGAGGGATCGGTCATCACTTCCTGATAGCCGGTCATCGCGGTGTTGAAGCACACCTCGCCCACCGCGCTGCCGACTGCGCCAAAGCCGCGGCCCCACAGCACGGTGCCATCAGCGAGCACCAGCACGCCGGTCGCGCCGTCCGGTAGAGAGGCGTGCAAAGAGGCGGGCTCGGCCATGCGTGTGGGCGCTCCGTTCAGTGGTATTTCCGGCGATGTCGCTAAGCCGTGGCTGCTAGTCCGCACACCCCACGGGGTCAAGTCTGGCGGGCAAGGAAATATCCCGCTACGCTGTCGCATTCCCCGCCAAAGCGCGCCTTATCCACGAGAAACCGATGATCCGCGAAACACTCAAGGCCGCCCAGATTGCGGCGATGAAGGGCGGCGACAAGCCCCGCCTCGGCGCGATCCGCCTGATCCTGGCCAAACTCAAGGATCGCGATATCGAACTGCGCACCGCCAAGGTGCTGCCCGAAGACAACGCCACCGTGATCGAAGTGCTCCAGAAAATGGTCAAGCAGCGCCGCGAATCGATCATGCTCTATCGCCAGGGCGGGCGCGAGGAATTGGCCGCAGTCGAGGAAGCCGAACTGGCGGTGATTGACGAATTCCTGCCCCAGCAATTGAGCGAAGACAAAACCCGCACCGTGATCGCCGCGATCAAGGGCGAACTGGGCGCGAGCAGCCTCAAGGACATGGGCAAAGTCATGGCCGAGCTGAAAGCCCGCCACGGTTCGGAACTCGACATGAGCAAGGCCAGCGCGCTGGTAAAAGCCGCGCTGGCCTGATTCAGCTGGCTAAGCCGCCTTGGGCATTTGCGAGCAATGTTCGTTCACGATGATCCACCCGCCTTTGTCGTCCTTGTGGAAGACATCGGTGCAGCGAACCAGACCGTTGGCTTCGGGATGGGCTTTGCTGGTGCCGTTCCACACACCCGAAACGACGAACGTGTTCGCATCGAGCACCTGGATATTGCGCGAGACCTGCTCCTCGCTGTCGATTGCGGCTGCGGCGAAAACGTCCTGCGCCTTGTCGAAGGTGGCACGATCGGCCTCCAGTGGCCCGTAGGCATAGTCAAACGCAACGACCGCGGGCGCGTAAAGCGCCTTGATCGTGGACGCGTCCTTGGATTCCCAGCCCTTGACCATCGCGTCAGCAAGTTTTGTGGCCTCGGCTTCCGAGACCGGCGCGGAGACCGTTTCGCGCACGGCCTCGTTCTTCTGACAGGCACCCAGCAACGCGCACGAGGCCACTGCTACGGCCAAAAACCATTTCGCCATCGGAAATCCCCCTTCAGATCCGCGTCCCGGCCCGATAATACACCCCTCGCGCATTTGGCCCCAAGCAAATTCGCTGGCACGCCTCCCGCTCGCCCGAAAAAGCGGCTAGCTTAGTGCGATGTCGCTTTCCCCCCAATGGCTCGACGAATTGCGCGCGCGCACCTCGCTGTCGGGGGTGATCGGGCGGACGACGCGGCTGACCAAGGCGGGGCGCGAGTTCAAGGCGTGCTGCCCGTTTCACAGCGAAAAGTCGCCCAGCTTCACCGTCAACGATGACAAGGGCTTTTATCATTGCTTCGGCTGCGGGGCACATGGCGATGCGATCCGGTGGATGACCGACCAGCGCGGCCTGATGTTCATGGACGCGGTCAAGGAACTGGCGGGGGAAGCGGGGCTGGAGCTGCCCGCAATGGACCCTCGCGCGGCGGAAATCGCGGAAAAGCGTCAGGGGCTGGATGAGGTCATGGTCGCGGCGCAGGCGTGGTTCGTCGAGCGGTTGCGGTCGGACGAGGGCGCGGCGGCGCGCAAGTATCTGGCGGGGCGCGGGTTTGCTGCGGCGGTGGTCGAGCGGTTCGGGTTCGGGTTCGCGCCCGAAGGACGCCAGGCGATGAAGGCGGCGCTCAAGGCGTTTCCCGAAGAGATGCTGATCGAGGGCGGTCTTCGGATCGTGGTGGAAGAAAAGGAACCATACGACCGCTTCCGCGGGCGGCTGATGCTGCCAATCCGCAATCCGCGTGGAGGGATCATCGGGTTCGGCGGGCG
This sequence comes from Novosphingobium sp., assembly GCA_031370725.1. Taxonomy (GTDB): domain Bacteria; phylum Pseudomonadota; class Alphaproteobacteria; order Sphingomonadales; family Sphingomonadaceae; genus Novosphingobium. The sequence continues at coordinate 1,456 of JANMQW010000349.1, read as the reverse complement.
CATCCTGGACGCTGCCAAAACAGATGCTCCCAAGTACCTCAATTCGCCCGACACCTCGATCTTCGACAAGGGCCGCACGCTCTACAACCTCGACAAGGCCGCACCGCTCGCGCGCAAATCGGGGCGGCTGGTGGTGGTCGAAGGCTATATGGACGTGATCGCGCTGTCCAACGCGGGGATCGAGGAAGCGGTCGCCCCGCTCGGCACCGCGCTGACCGAGGCACAGCTCGAACTCGCCTGGCGGGTGTGCGAAACCCCGGTACTGTGCTTCGATGGCGACGCCGCAGGCCAGCGCGCGGCGATGCGCGCGATGATCCGCGCGCTGCCGCTGCTGCGCCCCTCGCACAGCCTGGCAATCTGCCGGATGCCGCAGGGGCTCGATCCCGACGACCTGCTGAAAGCGCAAGGCGCGCAGGCGCTGCTCGATTTGCTGGGCAAGGCGACCCCGCTGGTCGAGGCGCTGTGGCAGGCCGAGCGCGATGCCGTGCCGCTGCCCACGCCCGAGGCCAAGGCCGGGTTGAAGGCACGGCTGCTCGCGCATGTCGATGCGATCGGCGATCAGGATATCCGCGCGCTTTATCGGCGAGAGCTGCTCGATCGGTTCGGCGGATGGGCGTTCCCGGCGCGCGCACCACGCGAGCCGCGCGGCGCGTTTCGCCGCGGGCCGCCGTTGCCCGAACGGCTCGAACCCGGCGTCGCGCATCGCCTCAGCCGCGCCGCCAACGCCTCGCCCGACAAGCTGCTGGGCGCGGTGATCGCGGGTTTCCTGCGCTTTCCCGAAGCGCTGGTGCGCCATGCCGATGCGCTTGCCCGGTTGGCGCCCGCCGATCGCCGGATCGCCGCGCTGATCGACATTCTGGTCGAGTGCGGCGACAGCGGCCAGGTGCTTGATCGTCAAGCAATTGCCACCATATTGATCGAGCGGACGCTACAGGTTCCGGCGGTTGCGGATTACGCGGGATTGCCCTTCGCGTTCCTCGTCGAAGGGGCCGATCCGGTCGAGGCGCGGGCCGATCTGGCCGAGGCGATGGCGCTGTTGGTCGAACGTCCCGCGCTGGAAGCAGCGCTTGCCGCGGCGGAACGGCGTTTTGCCGAGGATCCGGAGGGTGCCTGGGCCGAGCAGCAGCGGTTGCTGCAAACGAGACTGGCGCTTGAGCGGCGCATGATGCAAAGGGCGACCGCGCGCGCGGGCGCCGAAAACGGAACGAACGAACCACATGGCGACCACTGACAAGGACGTGGGCGGCGACGCGCCGCTGATCGACCTCAACGAAGCTTCGATCAAGAAGCTGATCGCGCGCGCCAAGCGTCGCGGTGTAATCACTTATGACGAGCTCAACGAGGCGCTTCCGCAGGACCAGATGACATCCGAGCAGATTGAGGACATCATGTCCGCGATCAGCGAGATGGGCGTCAACATCGTCGAAAGCGACGAGGATACCGCCGAAGCCGAAGA
>JANMQW010000327.1:0-3311 GCA_031370725.1 Novosphingobium sp. | reverse complement strand
TGCGCAAGGTGCCCGACAACATTCCGGGTGCGGATATGCTGCGCGAACACCTCGGCCAGCCGCTCAGCCGGATTCCCGATCCGTTCGGCAGGTTCGAGAGCTTCGCGCACCACAACAACGCGATGCTGCGCGAATTCCTCGATCGCTTCGGGTTCGAGTATGAGTTTGTCGCCTCGAGCGATCGCTATAATTCGGGCTCATTCGACGATGGCTTGCGCAACGTGTTGCGCCATTTCGATGCAATCCTGGGGGTGATGCTGCCGACGTTGCGCGCTGAGCGCGCGGCGACCTATTCGCCGGTGCTGCCGATCTCGCCCACCAGCGGCGCGGTTTTGCAGGTGCCGGTGACGGTGGTCGATGCCGAGGCGGGGATCATCCGCTTCGTCGATGAGGGCCGCATGGTCGAGCAGAGCATTCTTGGCGGGATGTCGAAGCTGCAATGGAAGGTCGACTGGGCGATGCGCTGGCTGGCGCTGGGGGTCGATTACGAGATGTACGGCAAGGACCTGACCGACAGCGGGGTCCAGTCGGGACGGATCGCGGCGGTGCTTGGGGGCCGGAAGCCCGAAGGCCTGATCTACGAGCTGTTCCTCGACGAGAACGGCGAGAAGATCTCGAAGTCCAAGGGCAACGGCCTGACGATCGAGCAGTGGCTGACTTATGGCAGCGGGGACAGCCTCGGGCTGTACCTCTACCGCGAGCCCAAGAGCGCCAAGAGTCTCCACCCCGGGGTGATCCCGCGCGCGGTGGACGATTATTGGCAGTTCGCCGAAAAGCTGTCCGCGCAGCCTTTGGAACAACAGCTCGGCAACCCGGTGTGGCATCTGACCCACGGCAGGGGCGAGGCGGATGCGCTGCCGGTGACGTATGGCCTGCTGCTCAACCTGGTCGGCGTGCTCGGCGCGGGGGCGACGCGCGATCAGGTGTGGTCGTATCTGGGCAATTACGTGGCGGGCGCCGATCCGGCCGCGCACCCCGCGCTCGATGCGCTGGTCGGGAGGGCGCTGGCCTACAACCGCGATTTCGTCGCGCCGGGGCTGGTCCGGCGGGCTCCGGCGGCAAACGAGGCTGCTGCCTTGCGCGCGCTCGACGCGGCATTGGCGCAGCAGGGCGAGGACGCCTCGGCCGAGGATATGCAAACCATGGTTTACGAAATCGGCAAAAATCCGGCGTTCGGGATCGAAAACCTGCGCGACTGGTTTCGGGCGCTGTACGAGACGTTGCTCGGTTCCAGCCAGGGACCCCGCATGGGCAGCTTCATCGCGCTCTACGGCGTGGCCAACACCCGCCGCCTGATCGCGGAGGCGCTGGCCAAGATCTAAAATCTATAGCTTCACGAGGTACCGGCGTCCGCCTTCTCTTCTGCCTTGCGATCCTGCAATTCTTCGTTGGCCGCCGCGATAGACTCCTTCGCTTGATCCTTGAGCTCCTCGATCTCGTTCACGTCAAGCGTCTCGATCCCCGCCATTTCATCGCGCGCGTTTCGCGATGCGAGAAGCAATTCGTCCAGCTTCGCGTGGAGCGCAACATCGCGGCGGTGCGCATCAATTGAGCGGCTTTTCTGCTGGTTGAGAACCATTTGAGTGAGGGTAATCGCGATGATCGAGAGCGCTGCAGTCAGCAGATCGGTCGGCAAACCAATGGCGAACCACGCTGCGCAAAAGGCGATCAGCCCGACCTGCACGAAGGGATCGGCTGCGAAGTCTGCCATCGCGGCAGAGACTTTGTCGCCCAAGGTCTTCAGATCGGCAATCAGCTTCATCGCCGTTCAAACTCCTCGCACTCCGGATGGTTGCACATCGTCGGCGAAAATCTCTCCGCAAACGCAAGGCTCGGCGAAGTTGCGCGGCTATGCTCCGCCGCCCGCCGAAATCCAGCGCTCGATCTTGGCCTTGAGCACTGCCATCGGCAGCGCACCCGAGCCGAGCACCTGTTCATGGAAGGCACGCACGTCGAACTTGCTGCCAAGCTCTTTCTCCGCCTTTATGCGCAGCCGCTGGATGGTCAGCGAGCCGATCTTGTAGGCCAGCGCCTGGCCGGGGATCGCGATGTAGCGTTCGACTTCGGCGGTCGCATCGGTGCGCCCCATGCCCGAATTGCCGAGCATGTAATCGATCGCCTGTTCGCGGCTCCAGCCCTTCGAATGGAGCCCGGTATCGACCACTAGCCGCATCGCGCGCAGCATCTCGTCGTCGAGCGTGCCCCAGTGCTGCATCGGGTCCTTGTAAAATCCCATGTCGTAACCCAGCGTCTCGGCATAGAGCGCCCAGCCTTCAACATAGGCATTGTTGCCGCCAAAGCGCTGGAAATCGGGCAGCGAAGTATCTTCCTGCGCCAAGCTGATCTGGAAGTGATGCCCCGGCGCGCCTTCGTGAAGGAACAGCGTGGTAATGCCGGTCAGGAAACGGCTGGGCAGATCAAAGGTGTTGTAGAAGAACACCCCCGGTCGCGTGCCATCGGGGGAGCCCTGGTTGTAGCTGCCGCCAGCCTCGTATTTCTCGCGAAACGCGGGATAGGGCTGGATCAGCAGCTTGGTGTGCGGCGTGCGATTGAAATACTTCGGAGTCTGCGCCTCGACCGCGCGGGCGACCCTGGCGAAGCCATCGGCCAGCTCCTCGCGGGTCTTGGGGTGAAAGCGCGGATCGGTGCGCAGGTAATCGAAGAACCCACTCAGCTCGCCGGTGTAGCCCAGTTCACGCGCGACCCCTGCCATGTCGCGCTGGATCCGCGCCACTTCGCTAAGGCCCAGCTGGTGCACTGCGTCGGGCTCAAGCCGCAGGGTGGAGTGCTGGGCGATCTGCAGCCTGTAGAGCCCCGCGCCGCCTTTCATCGCAGAGATGCCGACTTTTTCGCGAGCTGCCGACAGATAGTCGTCGTTGAGGAAGCTGCGCAGGCGGCGATAGGCCGGATAGACCTGGCTGGTGGTAACCTCGGTGTAACCAGCAAGCAGTTTTGCGCGCGCTGCCTCGGGCACGCCCACCGCAAAATCGCGCACAGCCGAAGTGAAGGGTGATTGGTCGACCGGCTGGGCCAGCAACGCATCGAGCTGCGCGATCATATTGGTGACGGTGAGTTTCGATTCGACCACGCCGCTGTCGATGCCCTGGCGGAACCGCGCCACCGCATTGTCGAGCACTTGGGGGAAGGCCGCGATCAGTTCCAGGTTGCGGTTATATTCGGCTTCGTTGGTGTAGGGCAGCGCGCCGTCCTTCGCGACGAGCGAGGGGAATTCGATGTGCATGCCGCCGAAGTGGTTGAACGGGCGCACGGCAGTCAGCGCCTTTACTTCAGGCCGCAGCCAGGCCGCGTCC